>DAIBJA010000033.1 GCA_027420455.1 Clostridia bacterium
TAGGCCTTTCGATCTAGAGCGGTTCGCACTTCCTGCTCTCGTCCCCCTTTGCGGGCGCCGGTAGGATGGGCTGCGGAGGTGGGCCCGTTGGATGTGTTGAGTGTCCAGGGACTGGAGGTGCGTTACGGCAGCCACACGGCCGTTCGCGGCGTGAGCTTTGGCATCGGGAGCGGCGAAGTGCTGGGCCTGATCGGCCCGAACGGAGCAGGCAAGACGAGTACGCTCGCGGCCATTGAAGGTCTGCTGCGTCCCGCTGCGGGTGAGATTCGTGTGCTCGGCGTCGACCCCGTGCGCGAGCCGCTGCGGGCGCGGGCCAGTCTTGGTGTGCAACTGCAGTCGACAGCGTTTCAGCCGGACCTCAGCGTACGTGAACTGGTCGCCCTGTACGCGGGGCTCTATGGTGTGCGCCTCGGTCGCGCGGAGCTCGATCGGCGCCTGGAGAGCATCGGGCTCCTCGAGGAGGCGGGGCGCAGAGCGAGCCAGCTTTCCGGCGGCCAGCAGCAGCGCCTCACGCTTCTGATCGCCCTCGTGCACGAACCTCCGCTGCTCTTGCTGGACGAACCCACGACCGGTCTCGATCCCCAGTCGCGGCGCCAGCTCTGGAGCCACGTCGAGGAGCAGCGCGCGGTCGGCCGCAGCGTCCTGTTGACGACGCACTCGATGGAGGAGGCCGCGGCCCTGTCGGATCGCATCGCCATCATGGTGCAGGGCGAGATCGTCGCGCTCGACACGCCGAAGAAGCTGGTGGAGACGTATGCCCGGAACCCTCGCGCCATGCAGCTCGCGCATGGCAGCGTGACGCTCGAGGATGTCTTCCTGCTGCTCGCCGGAGAGGAGGTCTCGAAGTGATCAAGGGGTCTGCGGCGCCTGCGCCCGGAGGCACTTTGGCAGCGCTCATGTCGGCCGAGATGCATGCGTTCGCGCGGAGCGGTCGCAGCCTGATCTGGACCATCGCGGTGCCCTTGCTTGTCCTGGTCATCGGCGAGAGCCAGCTGCCGAAGGGCATATCCGCGCAGGCGCCAACGCTCGAAATCGTCTCCATCGCGCTCGCGCTCGGAATCTTCACGCTGGGACTCTTCGGTTATGCGACCGTCCTTGCCACCTACCGCGAACGGGGGGTCTTCGAGCGGCTGCGCTACGCACCGGTTCCCGCGTGGCAGATCCTCGGCGCGCGCCTGCTTGTGCAGATGCTGGCGGTGATTTTGCAGGCGGTGCTGCTGTTCGTTGTCGCGTGGGCGGCCTATGGCGTCGCGCCGAGCCTGGTGGGCGCTGGGTATGCTCTGGCCGTGACGATGCTTGCCGGGCTATGCGCACTCGCGATCGGCCAGGTGATCGTCGCGCTGGTCGGCACGGCCCAGGGCACCTCAGCAGTCGCCCGCGTGCTCTTCATTCTCCTGATGCTCCTCGACGGCTTCTTCTTCCGTTCGAGCAGGTGGCCGTCGGCCTTGCAGACGTTCGCGAAGTGGACGCCGATCCGCATCGCAACGCGGCTGATGCAGGACGGCCTCGTGTCGGCGCACTGGGGTGCCGCGGACGTCCGCTACCTCCTCGCCCTCGCGGTCTGGATCGCGGTGCTTGCATACCTTGGCGTCTCGCGTTTCCGCTGGCAAGCGGCGTAGAGCGATGGCGAAACGAGGAGGTTCGAGGCGTGCGCAGGGCCATGGCCGCCGCGTTGCGTCAATAAGAAAGGTACTCGAACGCTTTTCGTTGCCTCAGAACGGAAAGGTACTTGTGTAAGAGGCGGATGGAAGAGGGGTTAGGGGGGAAACCGAAGGTGTCCCCCCTGCTACGCGCGCGGCGATGCGCTGGGACGGATGCTGAAGTTACGACGGGGCTTGGTGGCGGGTGGGGTGGAGAACGGCTGATCCACGGCGGGCTCGATGAGCGCGTTCTGCAGGCGATTGATCTCGCGCTGGAGGGCCGCGGGGTTCAGGGAGAGGAAGAGTGCGGCGAGCTCGTCCTTGGACGAGGTGGAGACCTGGTCCGAGGCGAGGACGCGCTGATACGGAGTCTTGGCGGTGTCATATCGGCGACGGACCTTGGCGCCGTGCCGCTCCTTGCGGAGGAGCTTCTGCGTCGGCTGGAAGAAGTTCGTGTAGAGGCGCAGGTTGGTGTAGAGCTCGTTGAGCAAGGCAAGCTGGCTTGGGCTGTCGTAGCGGCGGTAGCCGACAGCCTTGCGTACCACAGCCCAGTTCTTCTGCTCCACGTAACAGTTGTCGTTCTTCCGCTCCGGCCGCGAGCGAGTGAACGTGAGTTCGCGTTCCTTGCAGTACTGGAGCAGCTGATAGTTGATGAACTCGCTGCCGTTGTCGGAGTCGAGGCCGAGGATGGGGAATGGGAATTGGGCCAGCTTCTCCTTGAGGGCTGCGAAGACCCAGCGCTGGGCCTTGTTGCGGACGGCCACGGTCTCTGTCCAGGCGGTTGCGACGTCGGTCATGTCAAGCGTCTGGCAGAACTCGCCGTTGGGATTGCTGCCCTCATGCGAGACGAGATCGATCTCGAGGAAGCCAGGTCGCGCGTTATCCCAGTCGGCGAAGGTGCGAATCGGGATGCCGTGTTTCATCAAGGAACCCGGGCGCGTGCCCGATCGTCCCTTGATCTCGAGCCGCTTGCGATCAGCCGCCAGCAGGCGATCGATCGTGGCCGCACTCATCGCCAGGAGCAGTTCGCGCACATCGGAGGACAGGGTGATCTCGCCGTGGCGCTCGAGAGCAAGCACGAGCTCGCCCATGAAAGGCGCTAGGCGCTTGCCTGCAGGGAAGCCCATGATAGCCCAGACGCGCACCAGCGCCTGCTTGACCGGCATGCCATACTTCGGCGGCCGACCGCGGGAGTGCAGCCGCACAAGCCCAGCCGGCTTGCGATTTCGCCGTGCCAAGCGCAAAGCCCGCGACAGGTAGTTGCGGTTGAGATGGAGCAGCTTCTCTGCCTCGTCCAGCAGACGGCTCTTGTCCCCCTTCGTCGCCTTGCGGTAGCGCTCGGCGAGTTCCTTCAGCACCACCTGGCGCTCCCTGAACGGCAGCGGCACGTCCAGCACCTCCCTCTGAGGCAGGTCTGGCTCGTCGATTCGCGACACTCGGACAACCCTCCCTTCAGGTACCTTTCCGTTCTGAGGCAACGACTCCGTTTCGAGTACTTTAATTGTGAGTCAAGTCGGCCGCTATGTTGCGCCCGTCGCCCGCGCTAAACTTGGACCATGAGCCAAGTCAACCGCTGGCGCTTCCGGGTCCTGGCCCTGCTTGGTTTTGCGCTGGCCACCTGGGCGACCTGGAGCTCGCAGGGCGGGCCACGGGGTCCACACCTGGGAATTGCCTTCGCGTTTGCGGGGGCCTGGGTGGCGTCGCTCTTCCTGACCTCCAATCCCTTCTGGCGGCGCGTGGCGATGCTCCTGGGCCTCCTGGCGGGCGCCGCCGCGACGTTGTTCGACCCTGGCCTCAATACGCTCCTGGCCGTCTCGGTGGGCTGGGCCGGCGCAATGATTCCCTGGCGCCGCATGGCCTACCTGGGGGTCGCCGTGGTCCTCTTCGCGTGCGCCGTGTCGGTGCTCGCCTCCGGGCAGGTGACCGGATGGCAGCCGCTCTTGGCGATCGTGCAGTCCGCGCAGTTTTTCAACGTGCTGTTCCTATATGGTGTGGTGCTTCTGCTTGGGCGGTTCGCGACAGACAACACCGACGCGCGGCGGGCGCAGCAGAGGGCGCTCGAGGAACTGCAGGCGGCGCACGCCGAACTTCAGGAGCGCGCCGCCACGGTGGAGGAGCTCGCCACCCTGCGCGAGCGCGCCCGACTGTCGCGTGAACTGCATGACACCCTTGGACACGCCCTCTCGGCGGTCACTGTTCAGCTCGAGGCGGCGCGGCGTCTGATGCCGCAGCAGCCAGGGCGGGCGGACGACCTTGTGCGCGAGACGCAGGAGGTTGCGAGGTCCGCCATGCGTGACCTCCGCGTGCACCTGTCCGAGCTGCGGGAGCCGAGCGGGCCGCAGGACATCGGCGAGGCCGTGCGTCGGTTGGCCGACTTGGCCGCGAGCCAGAACGGGTGGCGCGTCGCGGTCCAGGTGGTTTCGGTCGAGCTGCCTGAGCGCGGACGCAAGGCCATGTTCCAGGTCGCCAAAGAGGCGCTGGAGAACTGCGAGCGGCACGCCCGGGCAACTCGCGTGCTCCTGACGCTTGAGCCGAAAGGGGCGAACGCCGTGCTGACCGTCGAAGACGACGGGTGCGGCTTCGCTCCAGAAAGGATCGCCCCCGGCCACTTTGGTATCGCAGGCATGCGGGAGCGCCTGAGGGAACTTGGTGGCGACGTTATCGTCGAGAGCAGTCCCGGTCACGGCACGTGCGTGACGGGGACCCTGCCCACCACGGCGACAGGGGGTGGATGAGGTGAAGGAGCCGATTCGTCTCCTGATCGCCGAGGATCAGCCCCTGATGCGCAGGGGACTGCGCACCGTCCTTGATCTGGAGCCAGGCTTCCAGGTGGTCGGGGAGGCGCCGGACGGCGTCGAGGCGGTCGCCCAGGCCAGACGCCTGCGACCCGATCTCGTCCTGATGGATCTGCAACTGCCTCAGCAGGACGGCGTGCAGGCGACACGCGAGATCATCCAGGCGGGACTCGGCCGCGTCCTCATCCTCACCACCTTCGACACCGAGGACTACGTGCTGGACGCCATCCGCGCCGGTGCCGCGGGCTATCTCCTGAAGGACGTCGACGCGGCGGAGCTCTGCCAAGTGATCCGCCGCATCGCCGCCGGCGAGGTGTTCGTCCAGCCCAGCGTCGCCGCGAAGTATCTAAGGCAGATCGCGCAGGCCAAGCGGCCGGACGTCGAAGAGCTGACACCGCGCGAACTCGACGTGTTGCGCCTGCTGGCCCGCGGCGCGAGCAACCGCGAGATCGCCGAGGGTCTCTACATTTCGGAGAGCACCGTCAAGAACCACGTCAACAGCATCCTTGGCAAGCTGCAGGTGCCCAACCGCACGCGCGCTGCCTTGCGCGCGCAGGAGTTCCTGCCCCCGGATGATCAGGACGGTTGATCGGTTGCGCGTGGTCGCGAGGCAATGATGGGGACAGGTGACGCCGCGGACCAGTATCTGCCGTTCGCGGGCCGGGTGTTCCCGGGCTTGGACTCGCCATCGCCCGTGTCATCCTGGGCATGCACCGCGGCAGTGAATGCGCCCGACTCGAATCCTCTCCGCGCATGAATCGGCTAGACGGGGGTGCTTCAACTGGCTCTTTCCTCTGGCGGCAGCGTGGTCGTCACGCTGGTCGTCCTCGGCTATATCCTCTGGAATCAGCTCCAGGTGCGGATCGTCCGCAGCAGCATGCTACTGCCGGTCGTCCTTCTGCTGCTGGGAGCTGCGAACCTGACGCAGTACACCGCCCGGCACCCGTTCTCGTCGTCGGACATCGCCATCCTCGCCGCAAGCCTGCTGCTGCTCGCGATCGGACTTGGCGCGGCCCGCGCCTATACGGTCCGGCTTTGGCGCGACGGTGACAAGATCTTCCGGCAGGGGAGCTACGTGACGGTGCTCTTGTGGCTTGTGGGCACCGCCCTCCACATCGGCGTCGAGTCTCTGGCGCATGGCGCCGCGACCACCGACCTCCTCTACCTCGGCCTGACGCTCGTAACCCAGCGCATGGTGCTGAGCGTGCGCGCCAGTCGGCTCGAGCATTAGAGACGCAAAGAGACGAGCCCGAATCCATGCGGCGTGTCCGCGCGGATTCGGGCTCGCTGAGGTCTGTCGGTCAGAAGCCGGGCGTCAACGCGACGGCCGAGAACTGCCACCAGTTCGAGGATGTCAGGGCCTCGCCCGTCGCCAGGAGAGGCTTGCCGACGATGACGGTACGCAGGTGCGAGTTGACCAGTTCCTGCAAGGCGGGCTGCCAGACGAAGAAGGAGTAGCCACCGGGAAGAGCCGGCGTGACGATGGCGGCCTTGCTGCCTTGCACCCGGCTGCACGCCGTTGGCTTGCCCGGCAGGCGGCCGCTGAGCAATGCCGCGGCGACGGAGCCATGGCTCGTGTCGGCGAGACAGCGCGCGGCGATCCATGGCGTCGTTCCAGGCGCCGGCGAGGAGATCGAGACGACCTGGGGGTGGGTCGCGAGCGACAGCTCCACGGCAGGCCTTGCGCCCGCCGGCAGTCTGGGGGACCAGATGGCGCGTGCACCGCTCGCCAAGGCGTCGCTTGGCCGCGCCGTCACCCAGAGCGCCGATTCGCTGGCCGAGGTGGATCCGCCCGGCCAACGCAGGTCGATCGCGACAATCTCGGTGGGGGCGATCGCCGGAATCCGCGCGAGCCTTAGGGTCGCGGGCACCGCGCGAACGTAGAAGCCTGGCTTCGCGGCAACCTTCGCGGGGATGGTGACCTTCTTGTTGTTCGGCAGGATGAAGGTCACGTCGACCGCGGGTGCCGTGCCCTGCCACGGCCAGGCGCGCACCCAGATGACGGGGAGGTCCTGCGGCAGGGTGGCGACGCTACCCTCGACGGTCGGCATGACAAACCCGGAAGACACCCGCGCAGGCATCCACCAGGCCAGGTAGAGGACGAGCACCAGGGCGACGACATAACCGAGGGCGGCAACGTAGTCGAAC
>DAIBJA010000054.1 GCA_027420455.1 Clostridia bacterium
CTCGCCATATCGAGCACCTACTTGTGCCTTCCGGCGATCTGGACGCCGTCGGCCCTCGGATTGAAGGTTACGAGGCTGAATCCCCTTGCCCTTACGGGCGGTGGCCTGGACGTCGCGCTGCCTACGCTTACTCGTCAGCCTCGCGACTGCCGAGCCAAGGCTCGCTTCTCTGTGGGTGGCTAGCTCTTGCAGAGACGGGAATCTCACCCGTTCAAGATAGCCGGCTTGCCCGGCGCACCCAGATCGTACTTCTGGTCGCGACTGGACACACGGGCGTAGGCGACGGTGCGGCGCGCATCCGGGGCGCTGCGGTACAGTTCGGGTTTCAGATTGCAACAATCGTAGCGGCGGTGCCTGCCGGTCGTATGCTCCGGAATGAGCTTGCCCTCTGCTTCCCACCCTCTGAGCGTCGTAATAGATAAGACCAAAGCCTTCGCAGCCCCACCGATCCCAACGAATCTTTCTGCATATCGGACCGGTTGATATAGATTTAGTGACATTTCTAGCGAACTGTTCAAACCCTCTCGTCTGCCGCGACCTGGACCTTCTGCGTGCCCTCGCTGCCTACGGCGGCGTCCGCGTCCACATGACGGTCACGGTGCTGGACCAAGAACTCTGGCGCCTGCTCGAGCCGATGACGCCGAATCCCCTGGGCCGCCTGGCCGCCGTGGCGGAACTCAGCGCGGCCGGCATTCCCACGAGCGTCTTTCTCGCTCCGGTGGTCCCGCTGGTCGGCGAGGACGACGCGCTCGAGGTGCTAAAGGCCGCCGCCGAGGTGGGGGTCGACGCCGTGATGGTGCAACCTCTGCGCCTGTCGGCGGGAGTGCGCGAATGGCTCCTGCCACGGCTCGACCACCGCCTGCCCGGCGTGGGCAGGGAGATCGCGAACCTGTACCAGGGACGGGAGACGCTGGCTCCACAGGCGCGCCGGCGCCTTATGGCGCCGATCCAGGCCCGGCGCGACAAGCTTGGGCTGGGCCGGCCTGTGCCGCCGCTTTGCGAGCGCCACGACCAGTTGGCGCTGTTCGGCGTCGCCTACGATGCGTCCGAGCCCAACCACCCGCCTGCCTAGACGCCCGCCCGGCGCAGTTCCTCGCATGCCCGGCAGCCGCTGCAGTAGTGGAGGCGCGAGCCGAACACCTGCTTCGCGGTGCGTACGGACGGAAGTTCCTGCGCCGCGTCGTCGCCGTGCACGGTGACCTCCGCGGGCGCCAGGGTGATGAGGGACGACACGAGCACGTCCTCGAGATTGATCTCGGCCGCCTGGCTTTCGAGTCTGAAGTCGACCGTCACCTCGTCGGGCAGTGGCTGCATGTGCTCGTCCCGCAGTTCGAACCGGCCGTCAGCTTGCACCATCACGTGCACCTCAGGCACCTTGGGCGTCTGCACCTCGACGAAGTAGCGGAGCAGGCGTACGAACTCCCGGTATTCGCGGTCGATCAGGAACTCGTCGACCGCGGCGTCGACGTCGCGCTCGAGATCCAGGACATAATCCTTCAACCTGAACGTCACGAAGCCGTCCAGATTGACGGCGCGGTGCTGGCTGAGGTAGTCACCGATGCGAATGGCGAGGCGGGAGGTCAGTCCGCGTCTCGGCGCATCGGCCCTGGCGCTATCGAGGATCTCCTCGCGCTCGACCGGGTCGAACTGGCCGTAGTGGCGACGGATCAACTGGCTCAGGAGTTCCGGCTCGAGGTTGGCGACGATATGCTGCGCGAGCGCGTGCGCGACCTCGCGGCCGACCTCCTCGTCCGCCTCGCGGTCAGGCCAGTGCAGGCCCAGCCGCAGCGCCGCACGCTGACGCTCCTCGCGAATCGACACCTGCGTGCGTCCCTCGAACCGCTCGAGGTGCTTGCGCAGCAGCTCGACGAGTTCATCGGTGTGCCGCGAGGCTTCGATCGAGAGGACATCCATCGTCACCACGCTCCCCAACCGAAGGTCGCCCACAGTATATGAGCGCGGCTGCAGGTGCATACAACGCACTCCTGCCGCCTTTGCCAATCCGTCGAATGCTTCGTTTGGCAGCACCCGACAAAACTGACGGTCCGCCTATAGCGTCTCCCTCTCGTCATTTGCATAGGGGGCGACGCGACGGCAATAGGGTCGACCAATCGCCTGCCATTGGCGTCCGCTCGCCCTCTCGTCCCTGCGCCTTCGCCCTGCGCATCGCTGCCGACGTACAGGGCCGGCGTCGTTGGAGCACCATAGGCGGTGTGCCTGTGGTCAGGCAGGAGGCCAAAGCCCATTCGCTGAATTGGGCGAACGGGCCAGCCGTTGTTTTGCGGTCCGGCCATGAACGAGGAGGTGCGGTCGTTGGCCGATGAGCGCGTCACCGAAGCGATGTTGCGCAACTGGCACGACGAAGTGGAAGGAGCTTATACCTACCGGGAGCTGGCCGCCGGCGAACCGGACGAGCATCGCCGTTCGATCCTGATCCGGCTCGCGGAGGCGGAGGAACATCACGCTGCCCTATGGGAGCAGCACATGCAGGAGCTCGGCATCGCCATCCCGGACAAGACCGCCGTCGAGAGCAAGCTCAAGCGCAGCCACCGCAGCATGTCGCGGGAGGCCTGGCTCAAGCGTCTCGAGGCGGACGAGCAACAGGACGTCGGCAAGTATCGCGACCTCCTGGGCTGGCTGCCCGCAGGCGAGGTGCGCAAGTCTGTCGCCATGATGGCGCAGGAAGAGGCGGGGCACGCCGAGAGCCTTTCGGCCCTCGTCCACCAGCACAGCCCGAGCGATGTGCTGAGCCGCATCCTTGGGCGCGAGCACTGGCACGTCACCAGCTCGAGCGGCTGGATCGGCGACGCCATCTACGGGGCCAACGACGGCCTCGGCGCCATCTTCGGGATCGTCGCCGGCGTCGCGGGCTATACCCATGGCGCAAGCCACCTGATCGCCGTATCCGGTCTCGCCGGCATGCTGGCGTCGGCGCTTTCCATGGGCAGTGGCGCCTACCTCGCCGCAAAGGCGGAAGGCGAGGTGCACCAGGCCGAGATCGCGCGCGAGAAGCGCGAGCTCCAGGAGTCCCCGGCTGAGGAGCGGGAGGAACTGGCGCTCTTCTACCAGCTCAAGGGGCTCTCGGAAGAAGAGGCGCACGAGCTCGTGGACCGCCTCTCCAGCAATCCCGACGCCATGTTGAAGACCCTTGTGCAGGAAGAGCTCGGCCTCACCGAGGACAGCGCGCCCAACCCGATCGTCTCGGCGGCTAGTTCATCCCTGGCGACGGCCATCGGCGCGATCGTGCCGGTCATCCCCTTCTTCTTCATGCAGGGCACGGCCGCGATCGTCGTGGCGGCCATCATCTCGCTGGTCGCCCACTTCATCGTCGGCGCGCTCAAGACCAAGGTGACCGCCCGCAACTGGTTCTCGAGCGGCCTGGAGATGACGATCGTCGGCGCCATCGAAGGCGCGATCACGTACGGCCTGGGACTCCTCTTGGCCGGTGTCTGACATGCCGGACCCAAGCGGCCTCGTCGCCATCTGGGATCGCCTCGAGCTCGCGGGCGTGGGCGTCGGCTGCGTCGGCCGAGCCGAGGACGGCACGGGCGTCACGGTCGTCGTGCTTCCGGAAGGCTGCACCGGCTCCGCAGACGTGCGCGGTGGCGCACCGGCCACGCGCGAGACCGACTGCCTGCGCCCCGAGAACCTGATCGCCGGCCCGCACGCCGTGTGTCTCGCCGGCGGCAGCGCTTTCGGCCTCGCGACGGCCGACGGCGTGATGCGGGCTCTGCGCGACGCGGGGCGGGGCCTTGCCTTCGGCGGTGCCCGCATCCCCATCGTGCCCGCGGCCGCGATCTTCGACCGTGCCGCCGCCGAGGGGCGCTGGCCGGACGCGGAAGCGGGCCGGACAGCCGCGGAACGGGCGCTGCGGCTGGACGCCGCGGTGCCGCGCGGCAGCGCTGGTGCCGGCAGTGGCGCCAGCGTCGGCAAGCTTCTGGGGCCCGAGGCAGCGATGGCGGGCGGTCAGGCCGCCATCACCCTGGTCGCCGCAGACGGTATGAAGGTCGGCGCGCTGGCCGTCGTGAACGCGCTTGGCTCGATCGTGACGGAGGGCGGCGCCGTCCTCGCAGGCCCCAGGTCCCCAGGCGGCGTTCCCCTCCCCTCCCTGCCGCTTCTGGCTTCCGGCGGTCCGCCGCCCAGCCCCGGCGAGGCGACGACGATCGTCTGCCTCGTCACGAACGCCCGCCTCGACAAGCCGCAGCTGCTGCGTGTCGCCACCATGGCCCAGGACGGCCTCGGCCGGGCCGTGGAGCCATCACATACGCTCTACGACGGCGATACGGTGATCGCCGCGGCCACAGGTGAGCACCCCGCGGATCCATCGCGCGTCGGCGCCATCGCGGCGCACGCGGTGGCGCTGGCGATTCGGCGGGCCGTCACCCGTCCCTAGCCCCATCACGATGGAGGGCTGCCGGTTCAGGCCGGCAGCCCTCCACACGTTCTCTCTACGTCATCGGCAACGTTTCGCGGCGCAAGAGCCGCCACCCGCTCGCCAGCGGTGCCTCCCCGTCCGCCGCAACCAGGCTTTGCAGGATCTCGTCGATGTGCCGGAAGAAGAAGAGGTGCCCCTCGCCGGGCGCGAGGCGCAGCTCGCTGCCGGACAGTGCCCGCCAGAGCAGGCGCGCCATGCGCGGCGGCGCGATGCGATCGCGCTCGCCGTGCCAGATGCGCACCGGCACGCGGATGTCGCCGAGATCGAACGGCCAGGGCGAAGCCAGAAGATGCGCCTCGATCAGCCAGCCCTCGCCACCGGCCTGCACCGCCTCCGCAAGGTCGCCGCAGTACATCGAACGCACCTCGGGCGTCGCCAAGAGGCGTCCGTCGCTCGCGTCCAGCCGCTCGCCGAGTTCCGCAAAATAGGCCTCGGGCTCCGTCAGGATACGCTGCACGGCCCGGTCGACGGTCGGCCGGAGCATGGCGGGCGCCTCGCGCGCGAGCGTGAACTCCTCCAGCCGGCTCGGTGCGAAATTGTCCGTCGCCCGGCGGTAATCGAACGGGCAGGGGCTGCTGGCGATGGCGACGCCGCGCAGACGCTCCGGGATGCGGTAGGCGCAGGCCAGGGCATGCGGCCCACCGCCCGAGACGCCCAGGACGGAGAAGCGCTCGATCTCCAGATGGTCGGCCAGGCAGGCGATATCTCCCGCCCAGTCCAGGAGCGTCCTGCCTGGTTGAAGGTCCGATCGGCCGTACCCCGGACGGTCCACGGTGATCAGCCGGACATGCTGTCGGATGGCCGCGTCGGTGCCAGGCATGAAGAGCCGGGAGCCCGGCTCGCCGTGGAACAGGAAGACGGGCTCGCCGTCCGCAGGTCCATGACAGGCGTAGCAAAGGTGTCGGCCGTCTGGCAGCTGCACCCTGGTCGTCTGCTCCAGGGCTCCTGCCGACATGAAGTCCCTCATGCCCAGCCTCTTCGCGGCCGGACGCCGGTATCCTGCGCCAAGGGACATGCCTGCGTCGGGAGCGGACGACACGGGGCGCGGCGGCAGGATGCCGAAACGGCTATGCTGGAAGCAGGCTCGCGCTCAGCGGACCAGCCGCCTGCAAGGGAGGTCGCCGCCACGTCGGACGAGGATCTCGCTCGCCTGGTGCAGCGCCAGTTCGGCCGCCAGGCACACAGCTACGCCGTCAGCCCCAGCCATGCAGAGGGAAAGGACCTTCAGCGTCTTGCCGAACTCCTGCCGCACGACCCGCACCTGCGGCTCCTCGATATCGCCACCGGCACCGGACATACCGCATTCGCCATGGCGCCGCATGTCCGGGAGGTGGTCGGACTCGACCTGACGCAGGAGATGCTCGTCGAGGCGGAGCGTCTCGCGCGCTTGCGCGGTGTCGGGAACGTGCGCTTCGTCAGGGGCGACGCCTTGGATCTGCCCTTCGCGGCGCAGTCGTTCGATCTCGTGAGCTGCCGCCGCGCGCCGCACCACTTCGCGGACATCCCGCGCTTTTTGCAGCAGGTGACGCGCGTACTGGTGCCAGGCGGCCTCTTCGGCCTGGTCGACCAGACAACCCCGGAGTCCCAGAGCGGAGCTGATCTCATGGAGGCTTTCGAGAAGCTGCGGGACCCGAGCCACGTCCACGCGCTCAAGCTGTCGGAGTGGCAGCAGGCGTTCGAAGACGCGGGCCTGCACGTCCGCCACCTCGAGCTCGACATGGAGGAGCGCGACGTCCTCGACTACCTCGACGTCGCGGGCGTCGACTCGGGCCGCCGCGAGGAGATCTGGAACCTGCTCCGGCAGGCACCACCCGCAGCCGTGGCGATGAACGGCTTCCACGAGTGCGACGGGCGTCTGCGCTTCGAGCGGCGCCGCGTCGTCGCCTTGACCGCGGCCTAGGAGGAACCCGCGTGGTCGGCGAGAAGGCTTCGCCATGGACTACACATGGCGTGAAGACCTCCCGGAGACCCTGGCGTTCTTCCGTCTCTACACGTCAACCGGTTGGAACGAGCGGCGTCACCTCACCCCGCAGCAGCTGGCGGCGGCCATCGCGAGCAGCTACTACACGCTCAGCGTCTACGCAGGCGAGGAACTCGTGGCCTTCGGCCGCCTCGTCTCGGACGGCGTCTACCAGTGCTTCATCTGCGACATGATCGTGCTGCCGGACCACCAGGGCCGTGGGCTCGGCCGTCAGGTCATGCAGCGCCTCGTCGAGCACGCGCGCAGCCGCGGCATCGCATGGCTGCAGCTCACCTGCGCCATGGGCAAGCGCGGCTTCTACGAGAAGCTCGGCTTCTCTCCCCGTCCCGACGACGCGCCTGGCATGGAGCTCTGGCTCAGCTAGGTTCCTCCCCCTCACTGCCCGGAGCCGGCATCGCTTCGCCCCACGCGAGGTCCTTCGCCATGCGATAGCGGCGGCCGTCGCTGCGCGCGACAACCTCGCTGCGCAGGCCATCCGGCCCGCAGACCTCCAGGCGCACATGGCCCTGGCGCACCTGGGGGTGGCGGAGGACGCGTCCTTCAGGCCGCCGAACAGGCCACCGCGACGCGGCGACGTACGAGAACTTTTCGTCCTCATGGCCGAGCTCTGCGCCTTTGCTGCGCCGGTGCAGCCTGGACCGCTCCAGGCGCTGCGCGAAGTGGCACCAATCGCCGTCCGCCATGGGGCACTCCACGTCGTGCGGACAAGGAGCCGCCACCTGGGCGCCCAGGCCGAGCAACTGCGCCCGGGCCCTGCGGATCCGGGCAAATCCCCCTGACGTACCTGGCTCGACGAGGACGAGCAGCCCTCGGCTCGCCTGCCAGAGTTGCGCGACCAGACGGTCCTGCACCGCCACGTCCAGTTCCCCGAGAACGTAGGCGGCGGTGACAAGGTCGTGGGGCGCGGGCGGCGGCAGCCGCCTCAGGTCCTCACAAAGCCAGCGCGCCTTCCGCAGCGGCCCAGCCGACGCGCCGGCCGCGAGGCGTCGGCCGAGGCTGATCATCTCAGGGTCGCGCTCCACGAAGGTGATCGCCCCAAGGCTGGACCAGGTAGCGGCGGCGGCCCAGGCGGCCGTTCCAGGTCCCGCCCCGACGTCGAGCTGCGTCGTGGGCCAGTCGTCCGCCACGGCCGCAAGCGTCTCACGCAAGGCATGGCGGACCGCCGCGTACGTAGCCGGCAGCCGCACGGCAAGGTAGGCGGCGACGTCCTCCGCCGATCGCAGCAGCGGCAGGTTCGGCTGTCGAGGCGTGCGATAGCGGCGCGAGATGTCCGCCGCGTTCGTCTTGAGCTGGGAGGCCCGCGTCTCGCGGAGCACGTCCTCGAGCGCTCCCCTGAGATCAGGCGGCAGCTGCAAACCAATCCCCCCTTCCTTGCGCCGTCCGGGAGCCGCCTAGGACGCGCGCCGCGGCCTTTCTAGCTCTCGCGCAGTCGCCGCGCGATGGCGCGCGTCCAGGTTCGGGTGAAGCGACGGAGCTCTTCGTCCGTCCACGAGACCGGCTCGCCCGTACGGTAGCCGTGGAGCGCGCGGTGTATGACCTCGTGTTCCCCCGGTGCATCGCGGGAGATGGCCCATAGGCCGCCCTCGAGCTTCGACGCCAGGGAGCCCTCGTACGCGAAGAGGCCGATCCGGCAAAGATTAAGGACGCCGTCCACCGGCTCCGCCCTCACGCTCTCGAATCGTCGATCCGCATCGGGCGTGAAGACGGCGTCGAGGAAGTCCTGTCGTGGCACCTCGGGGAACGCGGCCTCGATCGGCAGTCCGCAGAGACGGCGGCCTCTCGCCCGCACCATGGTGAAATGCGCCGCGAGGTCCTCGTCGACCGCCGGCAGCGCGGCTGGCGGACCGCCAGCCTCTTCGCGTGCCATGGCGTCGCGCCAGAGCTCGCTGTAGTGCCAGGAGAACGGTGACGGGTGACGCCAAGGATGGCGGTCGGGGCGGGCGAGGACCGAGAGTTCCACGTCGTAGGGATGCCCGGACCTACGGAGCAGCAGGCGCCGCAGGCAAGCGATCTCCCCCGCTTCGGGCCGGCTCTCGACCGCGACCAGCAGGTCCACGTCGGACGACGCCGCGCAGAAGCCGGTCATGGCGAGCGAACCGTGCAGGTAGACGCCTTCGGGGTGGTCTCCGAAGCAGGCGCCGATCTCCTCGGCGAGGCCCTGAAGCCAGACTGCGACCTCCTGCGGCAGGTCCCATAGCGCCCGCGGCACGAGACCCCGTTCAGCCATCCAGGTTTTCGATCTCGACGGGCTCGACGGGGTCCGGCAGGGCGAAGCGGAAGATGCGACTATAGAAGTAGAGTTCCGCCTCGAGCGTGCGACGGATGTTCTCCGCCTTGCGGAAGCCATGGCCCTCGCCCGGGTAGGCGAGATAGGCGACAGGCACGCCCTTGCCGCGCAGCGCGTCGACCATCAGTTCCGCCTGGTTCGGTGGCACGATCTTGTCGTCGAGCCCCTGGAAGAAGATGCAGGGCGCGTTGAAGCCGTCCAGGTGCCGTATCGGTGAACGCTCCTGGTAGACATCCCGCATTTCGGGATAAGGGCCGACCAGCGAGTCCATGTACCTGGACTCGAATTTGTGCGTGTCGCCGGTGAAGACCTCGAGATCGCCGATGCCGAAGAGGCTTGCACCCGCCTTGAACGTGTCGCGGGTGCTGAGCGCGACGAGCGTGGTGTAGCCGCCGGCGCTGCCGCCGCGGATGGCGATGCGCTCCGGATCGGCCTTGCCCTGACGGATCAGGTGGATCGCCGCCGCCTCGCAATCCTCCACGTCGACCAGACCCCAGTTGCCCTTGAGGCGGTCGCGGTACGGACGGCCGTAGCCGGACGAACCGCGGTAGTTGACGTCGACCACGGCGAAGCCCCGACTTGTCCAGTACTGGACGTGCAGGTCCAGGACCGCGGATGTGCTGCTGGTCGGGCCGCCGTGGCTCATCACGATGAGCGGCGGCGCCTCTCCTGCCGGCCCTACGTAGTCCTGGTTGCGGGGAGGGTAGTAGAAGGCGTGGGCCGTCTCGTCCCGACCGGTCGGGAACGAGATGGTCTCGGGGCTCGAGAGGTACCCTTCATCGACGTGCACTTGGCTCGACTCTCGGAGCACCGAAAGCTTCCCCGACGGGATGTCGAGCTCCACCACGACGCCGGACTGGGTCGGCGATCCCGCGACGAAGAGCGCACGGTCGCCTGAAACCGATAAGTACGCCAAGGAGGTGTAAGGGAGCGCAAGCTCACGCAAGGTCCCCCGCTCCTCGTCGAACTCGGCGAGGTGCGAGACGCCGCCGAGGTCGTAGATGCAGAGGAGACGCCTAGGGGAACTGAACGCGAAGGTACTCATGCCGAAGCGCCACTGCGGCTTGCCGAACTCGGCCGCCATGGGATGAAGCGCCAGGACGGCTCCGTCCCTGAACGCGTAGAGGTTCCAGAATCCCGTGCGGTCGGACACGAAGTAGAGGTCGCCGCCCGGCGACCAGGTCGGCTGGAAGATGGACTCCTGCGGCCCCCCCGCCACGAGCCGCGGAGTTCCGAGCGTCCCGCCGTCGACGACGTCCGCCACGTAGAGCTCGCAGCCGTCCCACGGCATGTTGGGATGGTCCCAGGATAGCCAGGCGAGCCTTTGGCCGTCTGGACTCAGGCGGGGCGACGCATAGAAGTCGTGGCCTTGCGCAAGTACCGTGCCATAGGTATCGCCCGCCACCTCGACCGCGACCAGGCTGTTCACGGCCTGGCGTCCAGCCACGCGGTGATCCTCCCGCACACACAGCAGCCTACCCCGTACCATGTCCGGTTCGAAATCGGCGTAACGGACTGGCCCCTCGGCCGTGACCGGCCTTGGTGCCGTCTCTTCGTCGAGACGATAGACCCGCTGATCGTCGAAGTTGGCGAAAAAGAGTTGGCCCGGCAAGGCGAGATAGGACCCCCCGCCGTACTCGTGCACCATGGTCCGCGCGTTCCAGCTCCGGGGCAGCCAGTCATCCGGGCGGCCATCCTTCAGGCGCACCACCACACTCCGCCCGCCCTCGTCGGGGCGCGTCTCGATCCAGCACTCTCCGCCCCGCCCGACTCTTGTCTCGCTGAGCCCAACCCCCGACCGCGCGATGAGATCCGAGCTGATCGGAGAACGCCACGAGCCGTACGAAGCCGTTCGCTGCGTCAAAAAGAGCCCTCCCGAGTAGCCTCTCAAAAGAAAGTTCGTGCACGACGCTCCCCTCCCTGCCCGCTACACGCGGGTCGCGAGGGACAGGTGCGTAGGCTGCCCCCCGCCCGTACCCGGAATCCGGCCGTATGCTCGGCGACAGCAACATCAAAACCCGCACCCATAAAAGGTGCGGGTCAAAGAGTTGGTGGGCGATGAGGGACTCGAACCCCCGACCTCGTGCATGTCAAGCACGCGCTCTAACCAGCTGAGCTAACCGCCCGGACCAGTGGAGGCGACGCCCGGATTCGAACCGGGGGTGAAGGATTTGCAGTCCTCTGCCTTACCACTTGGCTACGTCGCCGAAATTGGAGCGGAAGACGGGATTCGAACCCGCGACCTTCGCCTTGGCAAGGCGACGCTCTACCACTGAGCCACTTCCGCACAAATGAACGCCGCAGGCGGGAATCGTACCCTCCACACAGAGGAACGTCGGGCCCACGTGCGGCGTTTATACTACCTGTTCTCAAGAGTGCCGTCAAGAAGCGGCTCCGACCATGCAAAGCGCAATCTTGCCCGCCGCGACCGCGTCACTGCCGTCCTCTCGCCGTGGCGAGGCTGGGTGTGCCGTCGACCGCTAGGGATCGACCACGCCGGCGTATCGACGCCAGCGAACATGCTTGGGGAGCGGCCAGCGGCTGGCAAAAACAGCTCAAGGGCTTCACATCCCCAACGTTGACGCGCCCGTGAGCGTTCCTGTGTAAAGCTCCGTATCGTGCCCAGATGGCCTTCCCGAACGAGCGACTTGCGGCCATAGCGTTCTGCAGACGTACCCACGTTTGTACAAGCGCCTGCCATGCCCGCGTGTAGCGACGCTCTCCCCAAACCGATCGGTCGTTGACAGCGCCGCCAACCCGTCGATAGAATCGCGTTAGGTAGCGTGCCCCTTCCCTGGCCCTCTTTAGGGAAGTTGCCGCGAGTGATGGAGTCCACTAGCGCCCATTCGGGCTGACGACTCCTAGGTACAGGAGATCTTGTGCCTAGGTGCGAGCCTAATGGCGTGAGTGGGCTTCTTTGCTGTCTGCCAGAGAATGCCTGGCGGCCCACCTGTGGCAGGAGGTGACGCGTTGACGCTATTTCTGCTGCTGAATTTGGTTCAGATCCTGACCGTTGTCCTCCTGGCCCCGCTCTACAAGGGCACGCTTGCTTGGCTCGAGGAGACCATCCAAGGCAAGGTCGCCACAAGCCCCTTGCAGCCCTATTACGACCTCAGGAAGCTCTTTCGCAAGAGCCAGGTCATATCGACGCAAGCCTCCTGGATCTTCCACTTCGCCCCCTACATCAGCTTTGTGGTACCTATCGTCGTAACGATGCTGATTCCCGCACTTACCTCGTTCCCACTCTTCTTCGCCTTCGCGGGCGACATGGTGGGAGCCGGCTTCATCTTGGGTCTGGGCGGCTTCTTTACGGCCTTGGCCGCCGTCGACGCAGCGAATCCCTATGGCGCCGTCGGCGCCAGCCGGACGCGCATGGTGAGCCTCCTGGTGGAACCCATCTTCATCATTATCTTCTTCACGGTCTCTTTCGTCGCAAACTCCACCATTCCATACGTAGTGCAGCAACAGTGGGTCCAGTCGTTGGCCACGTTCTTCGCGCCGAGCCACGTGCTGTTGGCCGCGGCCTTTGTCATGATCGTGCTGGCCGAGAATGGGCGGCTGCCTGTGGACAATCCAGGCGGTCACTTTGAGCTCGCCATGATCGACGAGTCCAAGAACCTCGAATACTCGGGTCCATCGCTCGCGCTGATCAAGTGGGCTGGCCAGATGAAGCTCATGGTACTCTCGCTCGTCTTCCTGAATGTCCTGGTCACTCCGTGGGGGCTAGCGGCAACTCCTAGCTTGGGAGCAGCGTTATCCGCCATCCCGCTGGTGGCGCTCAAGCTCCTGATTTTTGCGGTGCTGATCGCCTCTATCGAAACTTCCCTCGCCAAACTTCGTCTCTTCCGTATCTCGGAATTCCTTGGGGCAACCTTCGTCACGGCCGTGGTCGCCATGGTCGCAGCGATCTTCCGCATGTAAGGAGGTCCGTCTTGCAAAGTTCGCTGGTCTACGGGCTCAACGCCCTCGCCGCTGCGCTCTTCCTAATGACGGTCTTCCTCTTCCTGGCGTCCAGGCAGACCGCCGCTTCGCTCAGCCTGTTCGTGCGTCAGGCCCTGCTCCTAAGCGCTTCCGCTCTTCTCCAGGCCTATGCGCTGCATTCCCTGGACCTTCTGCTCGTGGCGCTCATCACCATTGCGGCAAAGGCGTTCATTATCCCCTGGATGCTCAGGCGATCGCTCGGTGCCAGCTTTCAGAGCAGACGCGAGGTCGAACTGGCTGTCAGCGTGCCGACTTCCCTCGTGATCGCGATTGGCGCCAGCCTGGTCGCCTACTTCGTGTCGCAGCCTTTGGTGGGGCCGTTGCCAAGCTTCATCGCCGTCAACCTGCCTGTGGGGCTCGCCGGCCTTCTGATCTCGGTTTACGCGCTCGCCGTGCGGCGGGAGGCCCTGCCACAGTTTCTCAGCCTGCTCATGCTCGACAACGCCGCGTTCTTCGCCGGGATCGCAATCGCCACCACCTCCGCGCTTTGGGAGATCGTCGCCGCCCTCGAAGGTATCGTTGTCACCATTATTGTCGCCCTGCTGACCCGGACCATCTCCGAACGCATCGGCACGACGCACGTCAGCCGGCTGAGCGGACTGCGCGAGGAGGGATCCCGATGATGCTCGTCCTGGTCCCTCTCCTGCCGATTGCCGCGGCGCTCCTTTCCCTGCTTCCCGTCAAGCCCGCGCTCGCCCGCATCGCGACGCTCGCCGCGTCTCTCGCAGCGCTTGCGATCGCCCTTTGGACCGCGCAGGAGGTCGAGGTGTCCGGAAACGTGACACCGCTGACGCAGTGGATTGGCGCCGATGCGCTCTCTGTACTCCTGCTCCTTCTGCAGGCCGTGCTCGCCGTGACGGCGGCTCTCTATTCCTGGGGCTATATCGCTCGCGAGACGGAAGGCGATGAGACGCGCGAACGCAGGTACTATTTCGACCTCAACCTGTTCGTCACGTCGCTGTTCCTCGTGCCGATTCTGTTGCAACCCGCCCTCACGTGGGTGGCGGTCGAACTCACCACCCTGCTCTCCGTCTTCCTCGTCGGCTTTAACCGCACCGCCGAGGGGCTCGAGGCAGCATGGAAGTACGCAATCCTGACCATCATGGGCGCGACGGTTGCCGTGCTCGGCATCCTACTCCTGCTCCACGGCCTGCAAGGCGTGTCGCCGGGAGCGCCCGAGACCTGGGCCTCACTCGCCGGTACAGCAAACAGGATGTCGCCCGACCTGCTGCGACTGGCCTTCGTGCTGGTGCTCGTCGGGTTCGGCACAAAGGTAGGGCTCTTCCCTCTGCACACTTGGCTCCCGGACGCCCACTCGCAGGCCCCATCCCCGATCTGCGCCTTGCTGTCGGGCGTCGAGGTGAGCACCGTACTCTATGTGATCCTGCGCCTGATGCCGGTGTGGAACGCGATCCCGCAATTCCCCGTGCACGACTGGCTGATCGCTTTCGGCCTCATGTCGGTGGGGGTAGCGGCGTTCCTGCTCCTGCAGGTGCACGACTTCAAGCGCATGCTGGCCTACTCCACCGTTGAACACATGGGCATCATCGTCACAGCCGTTGGTTTCGGCCAAGCGGGCTCGTACGCGGGTCTCTACCAGATCGTCACGCACGGTCTGGCCAAGTCCCTGGCGTTCTACGCCGCGGGCGCGGTGCTGCTCATCTACCAGACACGCAACATCGCTGACGTGCGCGGTCTCTTGCGCACGTCGCCCTTCGCTGCGGCCGCACTGTTGGCGGCAGCGCTGGCCATTGCGGGCGTGCCACCGTTCGCCGTCTTTCTGAGCGAGTTCTCTATCTTCCGCAGCGGCCTGCTGGCGGGGTACGGCTGGATCGTGGCCCTGCTAGCTCTCTTGATCGCCATAGCGTTCATCGGTGTGATGCTGCAGGTGGGCCGGATGGTGTTCGGGGACGCTACAGCGGATCAAACGCCCCGCCGTCTGCCTGCCAGCGTCGTCGGGGCGATCTCGCTCAGCCTTCTGCCCGTACTGGTCCTTGGACTATACACTCCACCGCTGCTGCATCGCCTACTCACGCTGGCCTCGCTCGCCATATCCCGCTGAGCAGGAGGTACCGCTGCCATGTCCGACCTGCCAATCACATCCAACGCCGCTGTGCTGGCCGCGCTATCGGAAATCCTTCCGCGGGACTCCGTCCTGCGCGAGGGCGACCCGGCGGAGGTAGAAACCTCCTTGGAACGCCTGCCAAGCGCCGTCAATGCCATTGTCCGCAACGGTTACGCACTCGCGGGCATCGTCACCGAGTGGGAAGATGCCGGCTGGCTCTACCGCTACGCCTTCTACTGCGCCTCCGGCCCCGGCTTCGTGCATCTGATTGTGCACGGGAAGCCAGGCGATGCGCTTGCGTCGATCAGTCCGTACGTGTTCTCCGCCGACTGGCACGAACGTGAAATCGAGGATCTCTTCGAGCTCCCCTTCGAGGGCCACCCGCTGCTGGGTGACTTCGTGCTTCACAACGAGGATTGGCCCGAGGGAGTGGCCCCGATGCGTCCGGGCTACGGCAGGGACGAGCCCAAACCGCCACGATCGGGCCGCCCCTGGCGGCCTCAGCGGTTCGTCAGAGCCCCTGGCGCATTCTCCATGTCCGTCGGTCCCATTTACTCCGGCATCTCTGAGACCGCGCAGTTCCGTCTCGAGTCCGAGGGAGAGCAGATCCTCCATGCGACGCCGCGCCTCTTCTACAAGTTCCGTGGGCTGGAGAAGATCGCGGAAGGGCAGGACGCCGAAGACGTATTGCTGCTCGCGGAGCGCTTGAACGGCACGTCCGCCGTCGCCCACGCCGTCGGCTTCGCGCAGGCCGCGGAGGCGATCGCACAAGTTGCCCCTCCGCCCAGGGCCGCCGCCCTGCGCCTCGTCTTCGCCGAGCTAGAGAGGCTGCGCTCGCACCTCTGCACCATCGAGGACCTCGTCGAGTCTACTGGGCTCCAAGTTCCGACAGCCATGCTCTCTTCTTTAGTCGAGGACCTGTTGCGCCTCAGCGGAAGGGTTGCGGGCCACCGCTATCTGTTCGGTCTCGTCCGTGCGGGTGGCCTCGCGTTGGACATCGGCGGCGCCGAAGCGGCTGACATCATCAAGACCAGCCGCGAGGCCACAGCCAGGCTCCTACGCATCGTGGAGCAGCTGGCGTACGACAACGGCTTCCTCGACCGCGTGGAACAAGTCGGCACCTTGCCCGTGCCACGGGCTTTGCATCACGGCGTGGTGGGGCCCGTTGGGCGTGCTTCCGGGCTGGGCAAGGACCTCCGCGTAATCCAGCCCTACGGGGCGTACCGAGACCGCGAGGTGCGCATCGCTTTGGCCGATGAAGGGGACGCATTCGCCCGGTTTAGGGTGCTCGCCGCGGAGGCGGCCGAGTCCCAGCACCTGATGGAGGATGTCCTGAACTCCCTGCCTGCAGGTCCCGTGCTTACGCCATGGCGACCAGGCGCGGGTACCGCCCTCGGCTGGAGCGAGTCACCGCTCGGCGCTGCCTTTCACTGGCTCCGTCTCTCCCAAGCTGGAACGGTGCTGCGCTGGCGCATCATGCCGCCCTCGTTCACCAACTGGCCCGCTCTCGCGACCGTGGTCGAAGGAGCCGCGTTCCAGGACTTTCCCATCATTCTCGCGAGCTTCGGTCTCAGCATCGCCGAGTCGGACCGCTAGGAAGGAGAGCCGCCCATGTGGACGACCAAGGGCCTCACACGAGGCATCCTGACGACCTCTTACCCGAAGTCCCGGCGGCAGGCACCCGGGGCCAGGCCACCCCGTCCCGTGGCCACCCCGACGTCCCAGGCGGGCCAGGCGGCGGTCGGAGTCTGTCCGACGGGGGCGCTTGAGCTGCGTGGTAACCATGTAGCCGTTGATCTTGGCCGCTGCATCGATTGCCAGCGCTGCCGCCGTGGCGACGCCAAGGTGGAGTGGGCCGACGAGAGCCAGGTGGCCTTGCGCCTCTCCCCCGCCGACCTGCCAGGCAAGGCGTTTCGCCATTCGCTGCACGTCCGCGTCGTCGACGCCGGCGATGGCGGAGAAACGCTGCGAGAATTGAAGCAGCTCACGAGTCCCTATTACGCTGTGCATCGCCTCGGCATCTTCTTCACACCCACCCCGCGCGACGCGGACGTCCTTCTTGTCGTCGGGCCCGTGACGCAGGGTGCGCGCCGGGCCCTCCTGGACACCTATGAGGCCATGCCGGAACCCAAGTGGGTCATGGCCGTCGGTTCCGCCGCTGTCAGCGGTGTCCCGTTCGGCCCAAGCTTCACGACCGTTGCCGGCGTAGGTGAAGTGCTGCCCGTGGACGTCGTCGTACCGGGCGATCCGCCGCCGCCGCTCGCGATCCTGGACGGCCTGCTGAGCCTGATGGGTCGGGTGCCCGCCGAGGAGATGCTGTCATGAACGCCGTTGCGCTCATTTTCGCCCTGCCGCTGCTTGGCGCCGTGCTCGCGCTCGCCCTACGTGAACGAGTCGCACCCCTGGTGCTCGCTGTCACGGCTGGGATCTCGTCACTTGCGGTGCTCCTTACGGGCCTTCTCGGCATCGCCGCCGGAAGCGCGGTCTACGTCTTCGGGCAGCTGCCGCCCCTTGGGCCCCTCGAGGTAGGGCTGGACCCGTTGTCGTCAATGTTCCTCGCCACCACGGGCGCCGTGTTCTTTGCGGTCGCCTTGGCGTCACCCGGCTACCTGCCCCGCTACCTGGGCAAGTACAGCCTGCGCGGCTTCAGCGTCGGCTTCCATGTGCTCCTGGCCTCGATCGTCCTGGTGCTCACGGCCAGGGACCTCGTGACATTCTTCGTCGCATGGGAGGTCATGTCAGTCCTGGCCTACCTGCTCGTCGCGTACGAGCATCGGCGCGAAGGCACCCAGGGCGCCGCCCTCTCCATGCTTGCCGCGGGCGAGGTCGGAACCATGGCAGCCATCGTCGGCCTTCTGCTCCTATCGGTCCACGCGGGGGGCGCAACCTTCGCGGCCTTGGCGAGCGCCGCAGGGGCCGTCCCGGCTTCTGTCCGCTGGGCGGCGTTCCTGCTCACGTTTTTCGGCTTCGGCGTCAAGGCGGGGCTCTTCCCTGGCATGGGCTGGCTGCCGCGCGCCCACCCTGCCGCTCCGGCCAACGCCTCGGCGCTTCTCTCCGGCGTCATCTTGAACCTCGGCATCTATGGCATCCTGCGCAGTGCGGGGTCGTTCCTGGCGCCCTTGCCGGTGCCGGCCGCTCTGATCGTGCTGCTGGTCGGCTCGGTGACCGCCCTCCTTGGCATCCTCTACGCCAATACCGAGAGCGATCTCAAGCGCATGCTCGCCCATAGCTCCATCGAGAACATGGGACTGGTCACCGTGGGTCTCGGCGCTGCCTTCACCTTTCTCACCATGCACTTCCCTGTGCTGGCTGCGATGGCGTTGGTTGCAGCGCTCTTCCATCTCGTCAACCACTCCCTCTACAAGTCCCTGCTCTTCCTTGGGGCCGGCGCCGTGGACCAGCAGGCTGGGTCGCGCCACATGGACCGCCTTGGCGGGCTCGTGCGCAGGATGCCATGGACCTCGGGATTCTTCCTGGCAGGGGTACTTTCGATTGCCGCCTTCCCGCCGTTCAACGGCTTCTCGAGCGAATGGCTGCTGATCCAGAGTCTGCTACGCAGCGTCGAACTTGCGCCGGTGGGCGTAAAGACGGCGTTCGCCTTCGCCGGCGTGCTGGTCGCCCTGACCGCGGGCCTGGCCGCCACGGCGTTCGTACGGGCGTACGCCATGAGTTTCCTCGGCCTCGGTCGCTCGCAGCAGGCAGAGGAGGCACGTGAGGCGCCCTCCGCCCTGCGCTGGGGCATGGGCATCCTGGCCGCGCTTTGCCTGCTGCTCGGCATCACCCCAACCTACGTGGTATCGGGGCTCAGCCGCATCGTCGCGTCGTTCGGCCCGAGGGGAGCGCAGGGCGCCCTCGTACCACCGTTCTTTGGTGCTGGCCTGCCGGCGGCCTTCGCCAACACGTTCCGCTCGATCGGCTCGCAGGTCGGCAAGGGCGTGCTGCCCGCACCCGGCCTCGTGCTCATGCACCGGATCGGCCCGGACGGGACGGGCGTCGCGTTCGCCGCGTCGCCGAGCTACCTGGTGCTTATGCTCCTCATCCTGCTCGCGGCGGCCTATGGCCTGAGACTGGCCCTCGGAACGCGCGGCGCCACCGTCCTGCGGCGTCCGTGGGACGGCGGCAGGTACCGGCTGTGGCCTGAAGCCACGTACACGGCGACCGGCTTTGCTGCGCCCGTGCGCGTCTTGTTCAGCAGCATCTTCCGCAGGACCGTCGAACACGAGGAAGTACGGGAGAACGCGTTCCGCGTGAGGATCCAACGCCAGCCGCAGGAAACCTATATCGTGGACCGGATCGTCTCCGGCCCACTCTGGTGGGTGACGCGCAGGATCGCAGGCGCCTTGGCAAGCCTGCACCACGGACGACTCAACCTCTACATCACCTACGCTTTCATCGTGTTGCTCGCCGCCCTCGTGCTCGCCCATGTCTGGTGAGTCACCAAGATCCTGCTCAAGCGCTCGCACACGCACCGCCCGAACCAGACTCTCCCGGAGGTGAACGATGACATGCCGCAAGTAGCGGCAGCCATCACGCAAGCGCTGGACCTGTTCACGCGGCTTGGCCGCACCGATCTGCAGGAGGATCTCCAAGAGATCGAGGGGCGGCTCGAGCGCAGGGTATTGTCGGTCGCCCTGGTCGGGCAGTTCAAGCGCGGCAAGACGAGTCTCCTGAATGCCCTGATCGGCGAGGAGATCCTGCCGACAGGCGTCCTGCCTATCACCGCCATCGTGACGCAAGTGCGCTGGGGTGAGGCGCTACGGGCGACGGTGCGCCTGCAGGACGGCTCCGAGGTCGCAGTGTCGCGCGATGAGATCCCCCTCTACGCCACGGAGGTCGGAAACCCGAAGAACATCCGCGGCGTCAGGGACATCCTCGTCAACTACCCGGCCGAGCTCCTGGCGCAGGGCATCGAGCTCGTCGACACGCCCGGAATCGGCTCCATCTGGGCGCACAACACCAACGTCGCCACGGAGTATCTCCCCTGGGTGGACGTCGCCCTGTTCGTGGTCTCCCCCGATCCGCCGATCACGGACGTCGAGCGTCAGTTCCTCGAGGACGCACGCCAGCACGCCGGCAAGGTAATTGTGGTCCTAAGCAAGTCCGACCTCCTGCCGTCCGAGGACCTCGATGTCGTGCGCCGGTTCATCGCGGACGCGGTCGGGGATGCGCTCGGCATGCCGGTACCGGTGCTCACCGCAAGCGTGCTGCAGGGCAGGCAGGCAGGGCTTGAGGAGATCGCGCAGCGCCTGAGGGAACTCGCGCAGAACGAGGGAGAGTCGATGGCACTAGCGCTGGCCAGCCGTCGCATCGAGGGCGTCCTGCACCGGCTAGCATTCGACTTCGATCTGCAGCGCGCGGCGTACACCACGCCGCAAGCGTTGCGCGCGCAGCGCCATGCTGCGTTGCAGGGACTTCTCGGGGACTTCGACGCGGCCCTCGAGATGTACAAGGGCGCTTGGCAGAGCGCGTTCCGTGGCGTTACGCAGGCGTACGACACAAAGATCGAAGCGCTCAAGGGCCCCATCCTTGAGGCACTCCGCAGCGGCCTAGACGAGCAGTTGCAAGCGTCGGGACACCCACGCACGTTGTACCTAGGGGTCGCTACGGAACTCGAGGCGCGTGCCCGCACGCAACTGGAGCAGATGCGCGACGACCTGAGACGGATCACGCCCGAACTGCTCACGGGCGGCGCGCAACCGCTCGTCGGCCAGATCCAGTCCTGGATCGAGCGGTTCGCCCAGGCCACAGCAGACCTCTTCGAACTGCCAGCGGTAACGATCGAGCTGCCCCTTGAAATCAGGGAGTCCAGGGGCTTCTCGTTCAAGTGGCAGGACGACCCAGGACTCCTGCCGACGCTGGCGGTTCCGGTTGCCGTGGTGGTCCTGCCGACGCAACCGGCCGTCAAGGCGGCGACGCGCAGCCTCGAGGAGCGCATGGACTGGTTCGTGGATCGCAACATCGGGCGGCTGCACTACCACTTCCACGAGAGCCTGAAAACCGAGTGGCACCACCTTTGGCAGCGCATCGAAACAGTGCTCCGCCGACTCGAAGATGCCCTCGTTCAGGCGGCGTCCACCCTGTCGGAAGACGACCCTGAAGCCCGCGAGAGGCTCACCGCGATCGAGTCGGTGCTCGGCGAGATCGATCGCATCAAAGGTTCGCTCGTAGGTCCGAGTGACAGACCCAGGCGCAGGAAAGGCGAGTAGCCATGCCCGCCGTCGACCTGCCCGGATGGGCGGAGGAGCGTGTGCCGCCGACCGCCGCGGCACTCGGGCTGTCGCCCCAGGATCTGATGCGGCGCGCTCTGCACCTGCAGGTGCCGGATAGGGTGGCAACCGCGGCCGATAACCTGCTCGATGAGCTCCGGCACGAGCGAGACCTCATCGTGCGTCGGCGCGACCTCGAGGCGGAGCAGCGCGAACTTCTCGCCAAGATCGGCAGCCCAGGACCTGCGGAGACCGAAACGCCTCTGCCGACCTGGAGCATCGAATGGCCCGACGCCGACGTACCGCCGTTGCCCGAGCTCGAGCGCGCCGCGGTGTTGGCGACGGTCTTCGGCCAGGACGAGATCCCGGCCGCCATGGCTCTGGGCTCCTGGCGGGCCGTGGTGCATTACACCTGCTATGAGATCGCCTACGACAACCAGGTCATCGACTTCCACAACGCCAGTCTGCGGACACGCGCGGCAGCAGGTCCCACCACGCCTCGCTAAGGACCGTTCGGCGGGTGCGTCAGACCGCGTGGTAACCGAGTTTACCAGCTTTGCCGGTCCAGGTGCGACTGTAGCTCGCGTGCCCGCGAGTACCCGCTTCCACCTGCTCTGAAGAACGCAAGCCCGCATCTTCTCCCTAGAAATAGAGCAAACCCGCGATCCCCTTGCGGGAAGCGGGTTTGAAACTGGTGCCGCAGGAGGGAATCGAACCCCCGACACGAGGATTTTCAGTCCTCTGCTCTACCGACTGAGCTACCGCGGCCTATGAAATTGGCGGTGGCGACGGGGTTCGAACCCGTGATCTCCTGCGTGACAGGCAGGTATGCTAACCGCTGCACCACGCCACCGAAACCTCTCTGGTGGGCGAAACAGGGCTCGAACCTGTGACCCCCTCCTTGTAAGGGAGGT
>DAIBJA010000067.1 GCA_027420455.1 Clostridia bacterium
TTTCCTCCCACCTTCGCAAAAAGGGACCGACCGCATCGCGGACGGTCCCTGGAATACTGGTCGGGGAGACAGGATTTGAACCTGCGACCTCTGCGTCCCGAACGCAGCGCGCTAGCCAAACTGCGCCACTCCCCGAAGCACACCGAAAGTATAGAGGCCGCAAGGGTCGCTGTCAAACGCCGAGAGTTGCGCAAATAGGCCTGTCCAACGACTTCCGCGATAGGACCAAGGGAGATTGTGAACGCACATGGATCTACGGCTGATCATTGGTACCGCAGGGCATGTCGACCATGGCAAGACCGCGCTCATCCGGGCATTGACGGGACACGAGACCGACCGGCTGCCGGAGGAGCGCGCACGCGGCATCTCGATCGAGCTCGGCTTCGCACCCTTCACGCTGCCGTCGGGCCAGCGTGCCGCGATCGTCGACGTCCCCGGCCACGAGCGCTTCATCCACCACATGGTCGCCGGCGCCCAGGGCATGGATCTCGTGCTGCTCGTCGTGGCGGCGGACGAGGGTGTCATGCCGCAGACCCGTGAGCATCTCGAGATCCTGTCGCTGCTTGGAGTGGCGGAGGGCATTGTCTGCCTCACGAAGATCGACCTCGTGGATGCGGAGTGGCGGGAACTGATCGAGGCGGACCTGCGCCAGGAGCTGAAGGGAACGTTTCTGGCCGACGCGCCTATGGTCGGCATCTCAGCCGTGACCGGCGAGGGCATCGCAGAACTTGAGGCGCTGCTCGAGGCGGCCGTGGCGCGCCTCAGGCCGCGAAGCGCCCTGGGACCCGTCAGGCTGCCGATCGACCGCGTCTTCACCCTCGCGGGGTTCGGCACCGTCGTCACCGGCACGCTCGCCAGCGGCGAAATCGCGCTCGAAGACCGGCTGGAACTCGTGCCGGGCCGTGTGCCCGTGCGCGTGCGAGGTCTGCAGTCGCACGGCGAGACGCGCGAGCGCTGTCGCGCAGGCGAGCGCACCGCGGTCAACCTGACGCAGATCGACCGCGACCAGGTGGAGCGCGGTCAGGTCCTCGCCACGCCTGGCAGCGTGCGCGATACGTCGCAGGTGACACTCCACGTCAAGCTTCTAGCCGACGCACCGCCTCTGCCCACAAGGGCGCGCGTGCGGCTGCACATCGGCACTACGGAGGTCATCGGGCGGGTGGTGCCGCTCAGCGTTCAGGAGATTCCCCCGGGCGGGGACGATTTCGTGCGCTTCCGCGGCGAGACGGCCTTTCCGGCCGTGGTGCGGGACCGCGTCGTCCTGCGCAGCTTCTCCCCCGCACGCACCATCGGCGGTGGACTCGTGCTCGACCTCAGCGGTCGGCAGCGCCGCGGCCATCCCGAGGATATCGAGGAGCTGCGGCGCAGGCAGCAGGCATCGCCTGCCGACATGGTGCTGGGCGCGGTGCGGCGGCGCTTTGTGGCCGACGTGCACTCGCTCGCGACCGAGCTCGGGGTCGATGACGCGACGGTGGCGGGCGCCGTGCGGGACCTCGAGGGCGAAGGCAGGCTGCGACGCCTGGGCGAGCTGTATGTGGACCGCGAGGAACTCGAGCGGCGGCTTCAGGTCGTGGATGACCGCATGCAGGCGCTTTGGCAGGCGGACCCTTTGTGGCGCGGACTCGACCGAGCCCAGTGGCGCCGTGAAGCGGTGGTGGAGCTTGGCGTGCGCGATGCCGCCCAGCTTGCGGGGGAACTGGCGGAGGAACGGCGCATCAGGCTGGAGGGCGAGCGCGTACGCCCCGCGGGGGAGAACTTGGCGATGCCCGAGGAACTGCGCAGCCTCTTGCGCGACCTCCAGTCGTTCGTGGCATCGGGTGGGCTTCAGCCGTCTGCGCCGCAGGATTGGTCGCGGGCACGGGAACTTGCGCCGCAGCGCGTGCAGGATCTCGTCAGCTACCTCGTGGAGCGCGGCGAGCTCGTGCGGACATCCGATCTCTACTTCTCGCCTCAGGCGATCCGCGAGGCGGAGGCGAAGGTGCGCGCCTGCCTTGCCGACGGCCGCGAGGCCACGACCGCCGAACTCCGCGAGGCACTCGGCACGACGCGCAAGTTCGCTGTTCCGCTGCTCGAACACTTCGATCAGGTGCGCCTGACACGACGATTCGGCGATGTGCGCCGGCTGATCGCGACAGAGGAGGCGCGCGGCGATGCCCCTTGAAATCCATGTGGCCGTACGCAAGCTGCCCAGGCACGGGCTCATGTGGAGCGGCGACCAGGCGCAGGTGGTCGAGCGGGCGCGCGGCGGCGTCTCGCTGATCATGGCCGACGGCCAGGGCAATGGCGAAGCGGCGCGGCGCACGGCCCTCCTCGTGGCGAACCGCTGTGCCAACCTGATTTCGGAGGGCGCGCGCGACGGCGCGACGGCCCGTGCGGTACATGACCTCCTGTACGCCCAGCGGGGCGGGAAAGTCTCCGCGACGCTCACGATCGTGTCCGCGGATCTCGAGGCGAAGGCGCTGCTCGTCTCGCAGAACGGTCCCGACGTCGTCCTAGTGCGCAGACAGGGCGTGGTGGAACAGCTGCTGTGTCCGTACGGTCCGATCGGGGTCGATCCCACGACGAAACCCTTCGTGCATGAGTTCCCGCTCAGCGAGGGGACGATCATCGTAGCGCTGTCAGACGGCGTGCTCGCTCCGGACCGCTGGTCCCAGAGCCATGCGGTCCTCGACGGCATCGCGGAACTGGTGCGTCAGGCCGCGGCAGGCGGGAGCGAGGACCTTGGGCAGGCGATCCTCGACCTTGCGCACGGTCGGTCCCAGGGGCGGCCAAAGGATGACATGACGGTGGGGGTGTTCGGCATCTGCAGCGTCCCAGAGGCGACGGCACGAGTCTTCAGCCTGCACCTGCCGGCGTAGAATGTCGGTGCCCATAGCGATCGTCGGTGTGTCCGCCGCGGGAAAGTCGACGCTGGCACAGCAGCTGCAGTTGCGCGGATATGACGCGCACTGCCTGCCGCAGGAGCATTCGAGCGTCCGCGACCTTGCGCTCGAGTTGGGCTACGACCATGTCGTGGTGCTCGACGCTGAGATCGAGACGGTGCGTGGCCGGCGTCAGGTGGGTTATGGAGCGGAGCGTGTGCTGACGGAACGGGAGCGGCTCAAGGAAGTCATCGCCCGTGCCGTGATCCACCTCCACACTGACGGCCTCGCCCCCGGGGAGGTGGCGGACCGCGTGGAGGCCGCCTTGCGCAGGAAGGGAGTTGAACCTGATCGCCGTAACGCTTGAAACCATCGCAGGACGGCAGGACGTGCACGAGTTCGTGCTGGCGGCGAACGCCGCCCTACGGGCCATGGGATACACGGAGCATGGCACCCGCCATGTCGGCCTCGTGGCGAAGATTGCCCGGAGGGTGCTCATAGAACTCGCCTATCCGCAGCGCGATGCCGAACTGGCGGCCATTGCCGGCTACCTCCACGACATCGGCAACATCGCGGGGCGCGACCACCATGGCCAGTCGTCCGCGATGCTCGCCTATCCCATTCTGCGCGAGGCGGGCATGCCATCCGCCGAGATAGCCCTCGTTCTCGGCGCCATCGGCAACCATGAGGAGGAGTATGGCGAGGCGGTCTCCCCGATCTCCGCGGCCCTCATCCTCGCCGACAAGTCCGACGTGCACATCAGCCGTGTCCAGACCGAGGATCCGGCGCAGTACGACGAACACGACAGGGTGAATGCCGCGGTGCGTCGCAGCCAGCTAGTGATCGACCAGGGGGCCGCCTCGATCACGCTGGCGCTTGAGATCGACGACTCGATCACGCCGATGGACTATTTCGAGATCTTCCTGAGCCGCATGGTCATGTGCCGGCGCGCAGCCGAGGTGCTGCACTGCCGCTTCAGCCTGACGGCGAACGAGCACAAGCTGCTCTAGATGCGGTCAGGACCCATGGATGGTCCACATGGGCCCTCGTCTGCCATCTGCCCGCGGTGGACCACGTGGCGCGCTTCCCGTATAATGCCGTGTGGACTTCCATTCGTCGTGGAGGAGGACAAGCCGTGCGCGGCCGCGGAATTATCGGCCTCATCCTGATCGTGGTCGTGGTGGCCGCAGTTTACGCGTACTTCACCGCGGTCAGCCCGATCACGCGCTATGTGAAAGAAGGACTCGATCTCAAGGGCGGCGTCCACGTCGTTCTGCAGGCCACCAAGCCTGCAACGCATGCCGACATGCAGAAGGCGGAGACGATCATCGCCTACCGCGCCAACAAGCTGGGCATCTCGGAACCGTCGATCCAGCTCCAGGGAACGAACCAGATCATCGTCGACCTCGCCGGCGTCAAGAACCAGGAGCAGGCCATCAAGATGATCGGCCAGACGGCGCAGCTCGTCTTCAAAGGTCCGAGTGGCAACGTCATCCTGACGGGCAAGGACCTCACGTCCGCGTCGGCGTCGCTCGACCAGAACTACGGGCCGATCGTCAACCTCCAGTTCAACGCGGAGGGTACCAAGCTCTTCGCCGCCGCGACGCAGAAGTACCTCGGCCAGGACATCTCGATCTACCTCGACAACAACATGATCGAGAGTCCGAAGGTGGACTCGGTCATCTCAGGTGGCCAGGCCATGATCTCCGGCGGCTTCTCGACCCTGACGCAGGCCCAGCAGACCGCCGACCTCCTGAATTCGGGCGCCCTGCCGATCCCGATGCGCATCATCGAGGCCCAGACCGTCTCGCCGACCCTCGGCCAGGACTCGATCCACGCCAGCGCGGTCGCGATCCTGATCGCCATGGCGCTGATCATCCTGATGATGCTGGGCATCTACCGCTACGCGGGCTTTATTGCCGACATCGCGCTCGCGATCTACCTGATCCTCGTGGTGGGCGCGCTGGTCGCCTTCGGGGCCGTCCTTACGCTGCCGGGCATCGCGGGTATCATCCTGTCGGCAGCCATTGCGGTAGACGCGAACGTCATCATCTTCGCGCGCATCCGTGACGAGCTCAGGGCAGGACGGACGCTCGGAGCCGCGATCGACCACGGGTTCAAGAACGCCCTCAGGGCGATCATGGACTCGAACGTCTCGACCGTCATCGCCGCCGCCGTACTCTACTATTTCGGCACCGGCGAGGTGCGCGGCTTCGCTGTGACGCTGATCATCGGTATCCTGGCGAGCTTCGTCACGGCCGTCGGCATCACGCGCTACCTCCTGCGCCTATCGGAGGACACCGTGCTCGTACGCAACCAGAAGCTGTTCCTGGGCTAAAGGGGGGACGTGAGACCAATGCCGCACTTCGATTTCATCGGACACCGCCGCACCTGGTTCATCGTCTCCTTGGTGGTTCTCGTGATCGCCGTGGGCAGCTTCTTCGTGCGTGGCCTCAACCTCGGGATCGACTTCACGGGAGGCATCACCTACAACCTGACGTTCCAGAAGCCCGTAAGCGCCGAGCAGCTGCGCGCCGTGCTCGACCGGCAGCATGTCGGGAACTCGGTCATCCAGCTGGTCGGCACGGAGACAGGGAGCACCTCGCGCACCGTCCTGATCGAGACCCCGTCCCTTAGCGAGCAGGCGAGGTACAACCTGCAGAACGCGCTTACGTCGCAGGTGGGCAAGTATCAGATCACGGGCCTCAACAAGGTGACGGGCACCTTCTCGAACGAGCTCGTGAAGGCTGGTGTCCTGGCCGTCCTGATCGCATCGCTCGCGATCGTCATCTACATGATGATCCGCTTCGACTTTCGCTTCGCGCTCACAGGCATCGCGGCGATCTTCTACGATGCCATCGTCACGCTGGGCCTCGTCGCCCTGATCCACTTCCAGGTCAGCCAGAACATCGTGCCTGCGGTGCTGATCATCATCGGCTACTCGCTCAACGACCGAATCATCATCTTCGACCGCATCCGTGAGAACATGCGTCTGCGCAAGCGCGGCGAGTCGCTCAAGGAACTGACCAACCGCTCGCTCAACCAGACCTTGGCGCGGTCCATCATCACCGCCCTTGTCGTGATCCTCGCGATGCTCGCGCTGCTCATCTTCGGCGGCGCGACGACGCAGGACCTCTCAGCGGCCATCCTGATCGGCGTCGTGTTCGGCGCCTACTCGTCGATCCTGTTCGCGAGCCCGCTCTGGTACATCTGGGTCGACGCGAACGAGCGCGCGACCGCCTCGACCACCCGCAGGACCGCCAAGGCTGAACGGTGAATCCTGACGCAAGGCGGCTGTTCGCCCGGACCCAGGCCCGCACTGCGCGGGTGGCGCATTGGCTGCGCAGCGAGGAAGTCTCCCCCCGGCGGGGAGACTTCCTGCATTTTCTCGGCACGGGCGGCAACCCGTCTGGCGTCATTGGGCAACGGCGACGCACGGGTGGCATCTGGTTGAGCCTCGCCGGCGCTGAAATTGCCATCGATCCGGGGCCGGGAGCAGCCTACCACGCCGCTCGGGCCCATCTCGACAGCAGGACCTTGTCGGGCGTGCTCATCTCGCATGGCCACACCGACCATTACCTTGCCGCCGGCGCGCTGATCGAGGGCATGTGCCGCGGCATGTCCCGCCGCCAGGGCGTCCTGGCGCTGCCGGAGGAGGCCCTGCGCGGCGGTCTCGTGGGGCAGTTCCACCGCGGCGAGGAGCCGAGCCCATGGTACCGGGGGGGACCGTCGGTCAGGACATGGCAGGCCGGTATGCCCCTGGCGGTCGGACCGATCACCGTGACGCCCTTCCGGGTCGAGCACGGCCCTGAGAACTACGGGCTCGTGGTGTGCGGAGGCGGCATGAGAATCGCCTACAGCTCCGACGCCTCCTATGTCCGCAGCTATCGCGACGAGCGGGGGACGCTGCACGAGGTGCGCGGCGGCGAACCCCTCTTTCTGCCGAGCGAGATCGTGGCCGTGCGGGAGGAACTCGTTGAGGCTCTGCGTGGCGCCGACCTTGCGGTGCTCAACGTCAGCTTCTTCTGGCAGCACGCCCATCGCCACCTGACGGCGCTCGGCGCGGTCGACCTCCTGCGCCGCTGCGGGGTGCCGAGGGCCGTCATCACGCACTTCGACCAGAGCGCAGCCCCGGACGCCGATGCGATCGCGGCGTTCGTTGCGACGGAGAGCGGCGCGAACGTCATCGCCGCGCGCGACGGCATGCACCTCGACCTTGAGCGCTCATAGGGGTCGGGCAACGGTGGCATGCTCGGCTCATGAGCTTCGCCGCATTTGCGCTCGGCTTCATCCTCGCCATGCTGACACTTTTCGGGGTTCCGTTCACGGCCCTCATTGCCGGGTCCGGCGCAGCCCTCGGCCTGGCTCTTGGACATGGCTCCCTGCCCTGGGCCACTGCTGCCCTGGCTGCGGGCCTGGTCAGCGAAGGGGTGGCGGGTCGTTTCGCCATGGCCGGTCGCGGCGGCCTGGCCGAAGCGCTCTCGGTGGTGGCTTACGGCCGGGTGCTGGGACCATGGCTCGGCACGGGCGTCTTCTGGTTTGCGACCGATTCGAGCAGCGTCCTGCAGGCCCTGCGGCAGACCGGCGTCGCACGGATGACCCGGCTCCTGGGTATCGTCGCGGTGCTTGCCGCGCTTGCCATGGGTCTGCGCCCCTGAATTGCACCTTGGCTCGCCCTCCACACTTCGACTAAATTCATGGGGTGGAGGTGGCACCATGCCGCCGGAGCGCCTGGGTCGCCTGGCTGGCAGCCTGGGGGTAGCTGTCAACGTCCTGCTTTCCGTCCTGAAGATCGTCATCGGCATCGTCGCCCAGGCCCAGGTCCTGCTGGCCGACGGTCTGCACAACCTTGCGGACGTCGGCGCGAGTCTCGCGGTTGCGATCGGAGTGCGCGTCGGGCATCTCCCGCCGGACGTCGAGCATCCCTATGGCCACCAGAAGGCGGAGTCCGTGGCGGCGAAGATCGTCGGCATCCTGCTCCTTCTGGCCGGTGTCGAGATTTTCTACGAGTCGGCGCGTGCCTTCTACGTGGGGCACGAACCCGTACCGGGACTCATCGCGGCCTACGTCGCCGCCCTGTCGCTTGTGCTGAAGGAGGGCATGTACTACCTCAGCCGGCGGGCGGCGGAGCTCAACAAGTCCAAGGCGTTGCGCGCGTCCGCGATCGACCACCAGATGGATGTGCTCGGCAGCGTCGCGGCCCTCGCCGGCGTGCTGCTCGCGCGCACGGTCGCGACCTATTTCGATCCTCTGCTCGCGATGATCGTCTCACTTCTGGTGATCTACAGCGGCTGGCAACTCGTGAACCAGGCCGTCGCCGACCTCATGGATCGCTTCGACGACCGGGTCCTCCTCGAGGCCCTGCGCAGCGATGCTGCGGCGCAGCACGAAGTGCGTGGCGTCAGCGGCGTGCGTGGCCGCTATATGGGCGCGCAGGTGCTGGTCGACATGGAGATTGCGGTGCGCGGAGATCTCAGCGTGCGTGCTGGCCACGATGTTGCTACAGGCGTCAAGGAGGTCATCATGGCTCATCATCCCGAGGTGGTCGCGGTGCACGTCCACGTCAACCCGGAGGACGAGGGCTGATGGCGGCGGAGGGCATGCTGCACCTGCTCCTGAAGCCGTACCCGCAGGACATTCTCCAGGAGCATGTGGCAAAGGGTGAGCCATTGTCCGCGGCGCGCCTCTTCGCCGCGCGAGGGTTGCGCCCGGCGGACCTCGCGCTTTTGGCCGAGGATGGAGTGGAGGCAGACTGGCGGGAGGTTCCCGGCATCGTCCGCGTCGCCCAGGAAGTCGAGGAGTTTCTGGGGCGCGGCAGGCAGCTCGCGATTCACGGCGACTACGATGTCGACGGCATCACCGCGGCCGCGATCGCTGCTCGCGCCGTCGCCGCGCTTGGACACGAGGCCAGGATCTTCCTGCCCCATCGCCTGAACGAGGGCTACGGACTCAAGGCCGAGACCGTGCGCCGCCTTCACGCCGAGGGCATCGACGGCATCCTGACGGTCGACTGCGGTGTCTTGGCGCATGAGGCCGCCCAAGTGGCGGAAGAGCTCGGCGTGCGGCTCTGGATCACCGACCACCACGCGCCCGGCGATACGCTGCCCACGGCGCCGATGGCCCATCCGGGCACCCTCGACAGGCATCATCCCCTGCGCTGGCTTTCGGGCGCCGGTGTCGCGCTGCAGCTGGCGCGCGCCTACCTGGGCGCGAAGGCCGAGGAAGTGTTGGACCTGGCGGCTCTCGGCACCCTGGCCGACCAGGTGCCGCTGGTCGGGGAGAACAGGCGCATCGCGCAGCGGGGGCTGCGCCAGATGCGGGAGAAGCCCAGGCCAGGCATCGCAGCGCTTCTCGGGGCGGCGCGCTACCGAGGCGCGGTCGACGAGGAGGCTGCCGCCTTCGTGTTGGCGCCGCGCCTCAACGCGAGCGGCCGGCTCGACCATCCGAATCTCGGACTGCAGCTGCTCCTGGCCAACCGGACATCGGCGGGGGAGATTGCCGAGCGCCTCGAGCAGCTCAATCGTCAGCGGCGAGCGCTCGAGGAGGATGTCGCGCGTCAGGCGAGGGAGCAGGTACCGCCCGGCGCACCTTGTGTCGTGGTGCACGGCGAGGGATGGCACCGTGGCGTCATCGGCATCGTGGCGGCGCGACTTGTCGACGAGTTCGCCCTGCCCGCCTTTGTCCTGAGCGTCGAGGGCGCTGTCGCCTACGGCAGTGCGAGAGCGCCGGAGGGAGCGCCACTGCTCGATGCGCTGGCCGCCGCACGCAACTGCCTGAGCGAATTCGGCGGACACCCCGGAGCGGCAGGATTCCACCTCGAGGCGTCGTCGGTGGGTCGCCTGAAGGAAACCCTCTCGTCGTACTATCGCAGCCATCCGCCACGGCCCGAGCCGCGCCAGGTGGATGCGCGACTGAGGCTCGGCGACGCGGCGCTGCCTGTGGTCGATGCGCTCGGGCGCCTTCGACCCTTCGGTGCCGGGCAGCCGGCGCCGCAGTGGCTGATCGAGGATGCCGAGGTGCTGGAGGATAGAGCGATCGGCGATGGCAAGCACAGGCGACTTCGCGTGCGCGACCGTTCCGGCGAGGCCGTCGCGCTGCACTGGCGGGCCGGCGAGGTGGGGCACCGACGGGTGGACCTAGTCGCCGCGCTGGAGGCCGACACGTTCCAAGGCGAGCGCAGGGCGCGCCTGCGCATCGTGGAGCGCGCTCCGAGCGCCATGTCGCGCCTGCGCCAGGCGGCGTGCCTGCCGCCTGGGGCCGTGCCTGGGCAAGGCGCGCTCGAGGTGGTGGACCGACGCGGCATGGGACCGGGGGAAGTGTCGGGGCTCTGTCATTACTACACCCTCGACGGACTCACGGTGGGACGAGCCGCCGGAGCATTCGGCGAAGGGTTCTACCCGACCGCGGACGCCGAGGACACCCTGAGGGAGCTCTTCGCCAGCGGACGGCTCAAGGGCGTCGTGGGGCCACATCCCGTGCGTACGCTGCCGGTCACGACCGTGGTCGCGCTGGAGCGCGCGGCGTCACCGCAGGAGCTCAGGGCGGCGGCGGCAGGGCGCCGGCTTGTACTCGCCTACCGCCCGCTCGACGAACATGGCCTCGGGCAGCTCGCCAAGGCCTGGGCACCAAGCGACGACGATCTGCGCGCCGCCTACCGCCGGATGCGCACGTGGCCCGCAGCGAAGCTCGCAGAGCCTCCAGAGGAGGTGGACGATCTCGTGGCCTATCTCGTCTTCGAGGAGCTGGGCCTGCTCGGACCGGCCGGCCTTACGCCGCATCAGGTCCGGCTTGAGGACTCGCGGCTGCTCGGCGCCTTCCGTCAGCGCGAGAGGGCGTTCGCCGCGAGCGCCGGACTCTGGTACGGCGCCCTTGGCGACCTCGCTCGGGAACTCCTCGACGAAGAGGCGCGGAGCGCAGGCTGACGCGTTCCCATCCACGGGGCACTTCGGCTATTCTGAGAATGCCGTCACGCGCTTGCCCGGGCCGCTGGACTCGGGCGAGCACTGCGTATGTCCGAGCCCTGAAGAGATTCGAACGAAGGGGGCGCAGGCCGATCGGCCGCGAGCCGATGGCCACCACGATGCAAGCACGTCCACCGCTGCGTACCGTACCCGACTTTCCCCGCCCGGGCATCCAGTTCATCGATATCACGCCGTGGCTGGCCGACGGCCCGAGCTATCAGGCGGCGATCGCTGAACTTGCGGCGTTCGCGCGCGACCTGGGCGTTGAGGCGGTCGCCGGGCCCGAGGCGCGCGGCTTCCTGGTCGGGGCGCCGATCGCGGTGGAGCTCGGCGTCGGCTTCGTGCCGGTGCGCAAGCCCGGACGTCTGCCGTTCCAGTCGATCCGTCAGGACTACGAGCTCGAGTACGGGTCCGCGGCGCTCGAACTGCATGTGGATGCCATCCGGCCGGGCCAGCGGGTGCTCGTGGTGGACGACCTGCTCGCGACGGGCGGCACCGTGCTCGCAGCCATGGAATTGATCCGCAGGGTCGGCGGCGTGCCGGCCGGCCTCGGCTTCCTCGTGGAGCTGGGCTTTCTCGGCGGCAGGCAGCGGCTCGGCGACATCCCCCTGCGCACCCTGGTGCAGATCGCGGAATAGTCCGGTGGTACGAACCGGATGCGAAAGGTGGTGCGACCTTGCCTTGGAGCGACGTGGCCACAAAGCTTGACTACCTGACGCCGCACGAGCGGGAGGAGGTCGCGCGCGCCCATACGTTCGCTGCCCACTTCCACGAGGGGCAGCTGCGCCAGTCCGGCGAGCCCTACATCATTCACCCCGAGGCCGTGGCGGAGATCCTCGCGGACCTCGAGATGGACGCCGTCACCTTGCAGGCCGCCTTCCTGCACGATGTGGTCGAGGACACGTCGGCGAGCCTCGAGGAAATCGGCCGGACATTCGGTCCTGATGTGGCCACGCTGGTGGATGGGGTGACGAAGCTCTCGCTGCTCGAGGACCGGTCGCAACTCGAGCAGGAAGCCGAGAATCTGCGCAAGATGTTCCTCGCGATGGCGCAGGACGTGCGCGTTATCCTGATCAAGCTCGCGGACCGGATGCACAACCTGCGCACCCTGAAGCACCTGCAGGCGGTGCGGCAGCGCCGCATCGCGCAGGAGACGCTCGAGATCTATGCCCCGCTCGCGCACCGCCTCGGCATCTATCGCCTCAAGTGGGAGCTCGAGGACCTTTCGCTGCGCTATCTCGAGCCGGAGGCCTACCAGAACATCGCCGAACTCGTGCGGCAGCGGCGTGGCGACCGCGAGCGCTACATCGAGCAGGTGGCGCAGGAGGTCCATACGCACCTTTTGGAGCACGGCGTCCAGGCGGACATCTCCGGCCGTCCGAAGAGCTTTTACAGCATCTACAACAAGATGAAGCAGGGCAAGGACTTCACCGAGATCTACGACCTCGTGGCGCTGCGCGTGATCGTGGAGTCCGTGAAGGACTGCTACGGCGTGCTCGGCATCGTGCACACCATGTATACGCCCATCCCCGGCCGCTTCAAGGACTACATCGCCATGCCGAAACCGAACCTCTACCAGAGTCTGCACACGACAGTGGTGGGGCCGGGCGGGCTGCCGGTGGAGGTGCAGATCCGCACGGAGGAGATGCACCGCACCGCGGAGTTCGGCATCGCGGCGCATTGGGTCTACAAGGAGGGCCGCTCCGACCCGACCTTCGATCAGAAGCTCGGTTGGCTGCGCCAGCTGCTCGAGTGGCAGGGCGACCTGCGCGACGCGCGCGAGTTCCTCGAGACGCTGAAGATCGACCTCTTCGCTGACGAGGTGTTCGTATTCACGCCGAAGGGCCAGGTCCACAACCTGCCGGCCGGCGCCACGCCCGTCGACTTCGCCTACCGCATCCACACCGATGTCGGTCACCACTGCGTCGGGGCACGCATCAACAGCCGCATCATGCCGCTCGACCACAAGCTGGAGAACGGCGACATCGTCGAGATCCTGACGTCGAAGTCGAGCCAGGGGCCGTCGCTCGACTGGCTGCAGTTCGTGCAGACGTCCTCCGCCCGCTCGCGCATCCGCTCCTGGTTCAAGGCCAAAAACCGCGAGGAGAATGCCAAACTCGGGCGCGACATGGTCGAGCGCGAGGCGCGGCGGGTCAACCTGGATCCCGGCGAACTGCTGAGGCCGGAATGGCTCGACGATATGGCGAGGCGCCTGCACTACGGCGGGATCGACGACCTCTTCGCCGCGGTCGGGTACGGCGGTCTCTCGGCACCGCAGGTGGTGACGCGGCTCAAGGACAGGCTGCCCGAGCCCCCGGTGAACATCCCCGAGGAGGACCGGCAGGCCTTTGCCGACTACGGCAAGCCCACGAACGGGGTGCGCGTCCGCGGTGCGGACAACCTTCTTGTCCGCTTTTCGCGCTGCTGCACCCCGGTTCCCGGCGATCCCATCATCGGCTACGTCACCCGCGGCAAGGGCGTGACGGTGCACCGCGCGGAATGTCCCAACGCCAAGGCGCTCCTCTCGGAGCAGGACCGCATCGTCGAGGTGACATGGGACCAGGGGCTGCAGCAGAACTATCCCGTGGAGATCGAGGTGCACGCGCTGGACCGCGCGGGTCTCTTGGCGGACGTGGCACAGGCGGTCGCGGAGACGCGTCTCAACATCCTCTCCGCGCGCGCGCGGGGCTATCGCAACCGCACGGCCCTGGTCCAGGTGGTCATGGAGATCCACCATCTGGGCGAACTTCGCGGCATCATCGAGCGGCTCCGTCATCTGCCCGACGTGTACTCGGTCGAACGCGTCGTTTCGGCCAAACGGGCTTGAGATCCGGCTGGCCGGTCCAGGTCGCCCGAATCCCGGTGCCGGCGGGAGGAGAGGAGGTAGCGGTTTGGAGATCCTGATGGGCCGCATCTATGACGCGACGCCGGACGGCACCCGGCGCGTGCTGGTCGATCGGCTCTGGCCGCGTGGCGTGCGCAAGGATGGAGCGCCCTGGGATGTGTGGCTCAAGGAGGCCGCGCCGTCGTCGGACCTCAGGGTCTGGTACCACGCGCATCCCGAGGCGCGCGAGGAGTTCCGCCGCCTCTACCTTGAGGAACTCAGGTCCCTGAAGGGCCAGGCAGCCCTTGCGGAACTCGCCGCCTTCGCAGGCGACGGCCGCATTGTGCTTCTCACGGCGCGACGCGAACTCGAGCCGAGTCATGTGCCCGTCCTGCGCGAGGCCGTGCTGGCCTGGCGGCATTCCTAGGAGGTCTTGCCCAAGTCGCGCAGCGTCCGCACGTCAGAGCGGACCTGACGGTAGCCTGCGGTCGGATCCGGCAGGTGCGGGCAGTAGGGATCGCTCTCGAGGTAGTCGCCCGTGATGGCGTAGGCCCTGCTGCGGGAGCCGCCGCAGATTTCGCGGTACTCACAGATGCGGCATTTGCCGCGCAGCCGGGTCCGGTCGCGGAGCGCGAGCAGCACATCGGACGTACGGTAGAGTTCGGAGAGCGGCGTCCGGCGCACGTTGCCGAGCGCGAGGGGCAGGAAGCCGCTCGGATAGACGTTGCCCTTGTGGCTGATGAAGATGAACCCGTCGCCGTCCGTGACCGGCCGCGGCGCCCGGCCGACGCGATCCATGCCGTGGCGGATCGTCGACTCGTCGTCCCCTCGCCGCTGGCGCAGCACGCGCCGCCACTGCGGGGCTTCAGTCGTCTTGACGTCGCAGGCCGCTGAGCGCGCGAATTCCTCGAGCCAGGTGAGGGCGTCCTCGGTCTCGCGCGGGCCGAGGGCGTCCTGCGCGCGACCGCGCCCCACGGGGACGAGGAAGAAGACGCTCCAGAGCACGGCTCCGAGGTTTGCCACGAGAGCGCCGAGCTCGGGCAGGGCGTCCTTGTTGTAGCGCGAGACGGTCGTGTTGATCTGGAGCGGCAGCCCGAGGCGGCGGAGGTCCTCGATCGCTCGGAGGGTGATGGCGAAGGAGCCTTCCTGGCCGCGGAAGAAGTCATGGGTCTCGGCTGTCGCACCGTCGATCGAGAAGGCCCAGCGCGCGAGCCCGGCCTCCGCGCAGGCCTCGATGCGCTCGCGGGTGACGAGCGGCGTCGCCGAAGGCGTGATCGAGATGCGCAGGCCTTTCACCTTGGCGGCATAGCGGACGATCTCCTCGAGATCCGGCCGCTTCATCGGGTCGCCGCCGGTCAGGACGAAGTTCGGCTGCGGGCGCATCGACGCGATGTCATCGATCAGCTCTTTCGCCTCGGCGGTGCTGAGCTCGTCTCTGTCGCGCAGGGGGACGGCGGCGGCGCGGCAGTGCTTGCAGGCGAGATCGCACGCCTGCGTCGTCTCCCAGATGACAATGAAAGGCGCGTCCGCGTACGGCGATGCGGCCATGGTGTCGCCTCCTGGGGCGGGGATTGCAGGACCATCTTGCGCCGCCCGGTGGGCAGAGGCCGTGACGGAGGTCACGCGGGCGTTGTCCGGGATGGACAGGTCATGGGCGGCTCGGCAGTAAGAGCGTCCCGCAACCGAACGGTGCCGCGCGGCATTAATATCGGTGTGGGAGCAGGCATGATGCGGGAGGGATCCCTTTGAAGCGCTTGACGACGACGGCCGCGCTTCTGGCCTGTGGGCTGCTCATCGCGGCTTGTGGGACCGAGCCCACCGCGGCGGGCCACAAGACGTCCGCCAAGGTGACCCATGCCGCTGGGCCCTGGACCTGCCTGTCCGCAAGTCCGCCAAGCGTCGCCTCGAGCCCGACCATCGTCCGCAGCAGCCGCGCTACCGCAGGCGGGACATGGATCGAGGCGGCGTCCGACGCCACGAAGGGATGCGTCGCCCTCTACCTGGCACCAGCTGGTTCGACGAAGTGGCGGGCGCAGCAGGTGACAGCCGACGCCTCGGGCGGGAATGGCGTGAGCACGCTGCAGGTCGCGGCCTTCGGCCAGAGGCGCATCTGGGTGCTGGCCCAGGGACTGCCTGGCGCCGGGCAGGCGCCAGCCTTCCTCTTCCGCACGCAGGACGGGGGCGGGACGTGGCAACCCCTGACGCCTCACCAGGGTCGGGTCTTTCCGGGTTCCGACGTACCGCTGAAGATGAGATTCACTTCCGCGACGGACGGCTTCATCACGGATCTCAACGGCTTTTACGGCCCTCCGCGCGTCGAGGTCTACCGCACGGTCGACGGCGGCGTCACGTGGACGCTCAGCGCGTTCAGCGTGCCGCAGCAGTATGCAAGCGCTCTGGGCAACGGCACGGTGACGCCGCCCGCCTTCCGGAACGCGCGCCAGGGGACCCTCCGGGTGACCGGGACGGTGAACGGCCAGACAACGACACTTGTCTATGGCACCGATGATGGCGGCACGACATGGGTACTCGAGCGGCAGAGCACCAAGGCCAGCGGCGGGTGAAGGACCGTGGCGGGGTGTGCGGGCAGCCGCGACAGGCGCTCTGTGCTATGATGCCCGCCAGAGAGATGTGACCTCTGAGCCGTTGTGAGGGGGATGGGCTTGCGGGCGGTAGCCATGCGCGTCGCGAGGGCCCAGGTGCTGGTGGGTGACGAGGCGGTGGCCGCCATCGGCCGGGGACAGGCGACGCTCGTCGGCTTCGGCCGGGAGGACGGTCCGGGAGACCTCGACTGGATGGTTTATAAGCTCCACGCTCTGCGCATCTTCGCGGACGAGAGCGGCCGCCTCCGCCATAGCGCCGACGATCTGGGCCTTCAGCATCTCGTCGTGCCGCAGTTCACGCTCTATGGCGATGTCGCCCGCGGCCACCGCCCGGATTTCGGCCCCGCTCTGCCGCCCGATGCGGCAAAGGCGATGTGGCGGGAGTTCCTCACGCGCTTCGGGTCGGCCGAGTGCGGCATCTTCGGCGCCGATATGCGCTTTCTCTTGGAAAATGACGGGCCGGTCACGATTCTCCTCGACTCGCGCTCCGGGAGGGAGCGCCAGAGCGCGGCGGGCGCCGCTGCAGATGGGAGGTAGGCCTGCGTTGGAAATCCGCAATGCGACCTTCGGCCCGTTTTCGACGAACTGCTATCTCGTATGGGAGGATCCAGCCCACGCGGTGCTGATCGACGCCGGCTACCTGCCGGAGGCGATCGCCGCCAAGGCCCGCGGCCTCGCGCTCACCGTGGACGCCATCCTGGTCACGCACGGCCACGGGGACCACATGCTGGGCGCCGAGGTGCTGAGGGAGATGTTCGCCTGCGCGCTCTACTATCCGGAGGCCGACCTGCCCTATGCGACAGGCGAATTCCTGGGCGAGACCTACCCCGTGCCGCACCCGCAGCACCTGCTGCGAGGCGGGGAGAAGCTCGAACTCGGGGGACTCACTATCGATGTGCTCCGTGTGCCGGGGCACACGCCGGGACACGTCGCGTTCAGGATCGGCGACGACCTCTTTCCCGGCGACTGCCTCTTCTATGACTCGATCGGGCGGACAGATCTCGAGGGTGGCGATAGGGAGAGCCTTTACCGCTCGCTCGGGGAACTGCTCGCGTTGCCGGACGAGACCCGTGTCTACCCTGGGCACGGGCCGCGCACCACGATCGGGCGCGAGCGTTGGGAGAACCCGTTCCTCGCCGGGCTCTGAAGTTCAGGGGCCGGGCCAGGCGCGCTCCTCGGCCCGCAGGCGGTACCACGGCTCGTCGCGCCCTGCGTAGTAGCGGCGCACCCAATCGCCGGTCTCGGCCATCCAGGCGCGCATCGGGGTCCAGGCGAAGTCGAGGGCGTCTTGTGCGGCCGACACGTCGACCGCGGCCCGATAGGGCAGCGGCATCCTGTAGACGCCATCGGACGCGAAGGGCGACCGGTCGAGGTCCTCTCTTCGCGCATAGCGGATGTCCGGCTCCCGGCCGAGGAGCTCGGCCATGAGGCCGAGGTATTCCTCATAGGACCAGAGTTCGGGCTGGGCGGCGTTGTACACCGCCACGGCCTTGGGCGGCCGGACCGCAGCGGCCGCCAGGATGCGGGCCACATCGCCCGAGAAGCCGACCTGGCACGGGCCCGCGTGGAGGCGCGCAGACGTGGGGAGCCAGATCGGGCCGCCGTCCTGCGTGCGGAGCCAGAACCAGGCGAAACGCCCGTCCTCGGTGTAGGGACCCATGATCTGCAGCGCCGGGCGCACGATCGTGAGGGGCAGGCCGCGGACGAGGCAGGTCTCCTGCAGCCTGGCCTCCAGGCGGCGCTTGCCCTGCACGTAGCGTGCGTGCGGGGACTCGTCCCCTCGGTCGTCCGGCAGGGCGGCCAAAGGCGCATCGCTCTCGCGCAGCAGCGCGGACGGGCCGCGCAAGGCCGCGTCGAGGCCCGGGTAGACAAAGGCCGTGCTGGTCACCACGTAATGTCCGATGCGGTCCTCAAGGGCGGCCAGGACGGACTCCGTGTCCTCAGGCACGTAGGCGACATTGTCGATCAGGGCGTCGAACGTGCCGCTCGCAGCGCGGCGCACAGCCAGGGAATCCTTGCGGTCGGCGAGAACGTGGCGGGCTCCCGGCACGTCGATCGCGTGATGGCCGCGCGACAGCACCACGACGTCATGTCCTTCATGTACGAGATGCGGCACAAGCTGGCGGCCGATCAGCCCGGAGCCGCCGATGACGAGGATGCGCATTCGCCGAAGACCCCTTTCGCTTTCCTGCTGCTTCGGGCGCTGCGCCGCCTGCACCTCCTATAGTGACCGATCGGCCGTTGATCAGGGGCATTCCGCCTGCTGACCCGCTTGCACCGAGATGTACAATGTACGGGGTGAAGTTCAAGGTGACGAAGGCACCGCAGACGCTGGACGGCTGGTACTGCCTGCATAGCCTCTACCGCATCGACTGGCCGCGCTGGCAGGCGCTGGAGGCCCATGCGCGCGAGGCACTGCTCGCGGAGGCCGAGGAGCTGATGGCCAAGGAGCAGGCGAAGCAGACCTCACACCTGGGCTCGAGCGGCCACTACTGGGTGCTCGGTCACAAGGCCGACCTCATGGGCATCTACCTGAGGCCGACGCTGGAAGACCTGGCGGCGGTCGAGAACGCCTGGGCCAAGAGCGCGATCGGCAGCTACCTCCTGCCCGTCTACTCCTACTTCTCGGTGGTGGAACTCTCGACGCACACCTCGGCGCCGCGCACCGAGGAAGCCATGCGCGAGGCGGAGGCGGCTCTGCGTGAGCGGCTCGAACCTGACCTTCCCCAAAGCCGGTATGTCTGCTTCTATCCGATGAGCAAGCTGCGCGGCGAGGAACGCAACTGGTACATGCTCGAGTCCGCGGCGCGCAGGGATCTCATGCGCAGCCATGGCGTCATCGGCCACAGCTACGCCGATCGGGTGCGGCAGATCATCACGGGGTCGATGGGCCTCGATGACTGGGAGTGGGGCGTAGATCTCTTTTCCGACGATCCTCTGCAATTCAAGAAGATCATCTACGAGATGCGCTTCGACGAGGTGAGCGCTGTGTATGCGCTCTTTGGCTCCTTCTTCGTGGGCATGCGACTCGGGTCCGGGGACCTTCGCCGGTACCTCGCGAGCGCGTGAGGCGGCGTTAGAGATCGCAGGAGACGCAGGCGGCCATGGACATGCGGCCGGTCTTCAGGACCAAGGCGGCGCCGGAGCGGAACTGCACAGCGCGCCTCGCTGCCCGGGTCGCCGTCGCGCGAAGGATGCGCATCCTGCACAAGGGCAACCGCGGCAAGGTTCGGCTGTTACCGCAGGCGGAGTAGATCGAAGGGAGTATCGACATGGCACTCGATTTCGTTGCGCAGGAGATCGATGAACTCAAGAGGCAGGGCGTCTTCCGCCCGCTGCGCGTTCTGAGTTCCGCCCAGGGCCCCCGCGCCGTCATCGACGGCAAGAGCGTCATCAACCTGAGTTCGAACGACTACCTCGGCCTCGCGAACGACCCGCGCCTGAAGGACGCCGCCGTCGCCGCCACGGAGAAATGGGGCGCCGGCACGGCTGCGGTGCGCACCATCATCGGTACCATGGAGATGCACCTCGAGCTTGAGCGCCGCCTGGCCAAGTTTAAGGGCACCGAGGCCTGCGTCGTTTTCCAGAGCGGCTTCACGTGCAACTCCGGCGTGATCCCCGTGCTCGTCGGAGAGGGCGACGTGATCATCTCGGACGCCCTCAACCACGCTTCGATCATCGACGGATGCCGCCTCGCGCGGGCCGAGATCCGGCGCTACGCGCACAAGGACATGGGCGAACTCGAGCAGCAGCTTAGGGACACCCAGAACTACCGTCGCCGGCTCGTGATCACGGACGGCGTATTCAGCATGGACGGCGACATCGCCCCGCTGCCCGAGATCGCGCGGCTCTGCAAGCAGTACGATGCCATCAGTTACGTGGACGACGCGCACTCCTCCGGAGTCCTCGGCACGAACGGCCAGGGCAGCGTTCACCACTTCGGCCTGCAGGGACAGATCGATGTGCAGGTGGGTACGCTTTCGAAGGCGGTCGGCGTGCTCGGCGGCTACGTCGCAACGTCGCGCGGCCTCGTCGATCTTCTGATCCACCGCGGCCGCCCGTTCCTCTTCAGCACCTCGCACCCGCCCGCCGTGACGGCAGCGGCCATCGAGGCCGTCAACATCATGGAACAGGAACCTGAGCTGATCGCGAGGCTGTGGCAGAATGCCCGCACCTTCAAGGAAGGCCTCAAGGCGCTCGGCTTCGACACGGGCAAGTCCGAGACGCCGATCACGCCGGTGATCATCGGCGAAGAGCGGGCTGCGATGGAGTTCTCGGACCGTCTCTTCGAGTTCGGTGTCTTCGCGCAGGGCATCGCGTTCCCGACCGTTTCGCGCGGTCAGGCCCGCGTGCGCACGATCGTGTCCGCGGCGCATTCCAAGGACGACCTTGACCAGGCTTTGGACGCCTTTGCGAAGGCGGGCCACGCCATCGGCATCCTTTAGCGCATGGCACGACGGGGCTTCTGGCAGGAGGCTGGCCTCTGGCTGACGATCCTGATCTGGAGCCTCAATTTCCTGGCGGTGAAGATCGGCGTCGGCGACCTGCCGCCGACGGTCTTCACCGCCCTGCGCTTTCTCATCGCCTTTCCGGCACTTTGGCTACTCGCGGCGCGCCAGGGCGGCATGCGCGTCGCGCGCCGCGAACTACTGCCGCTCGCTGTGAGCGGACTCATCGGCATCTCTGTCTACCAGTACCTTTTCACGAGTTCGATCGCGTGGACAGATGTCGCCTCGGCGGCGGTCTTGATGACGCTGTCGCCTGCTATCGGCGCGGTCTGGGGCCACCTGAGCCACGCGGACCGGCTGCGCCCGGGCAACTGGCTCGGGGTCGGACTCGGCATTGCCGGAGCCGCCATCGTCATCCTGGCCGGGGGGCAGAGCGCCAGAGCGATCGCTCCGCACCCCCTGCTCGGCGACCTCGCTGCCTTGGGCGCCGCGACGCTTTGGGCCATCTACGGTGTCCTGTCGGCACCGCTCGTCCGGCGCATGCCGCCGCTCACCGTGACCGCGTGGCAGTCGCTGTTCGGCCTTGCGGCCCTGGTGCCCGCAGGCGCACTGGAGCTGGGCCGGACGCACATCGGCTGGCCGGCCGCCGCAGTTCTCTACTCGGCCTTGCCCGTCACCGTCTTCGGATTGACGTTCTGGCAGGGCGCAACGGGGAGACTAGGTCCGAGCCGCGTGCTCGTCTACCTGAACGCGGAGCCTGTCATCGCTGCGCTCGCGGCGGCCCTCTTGCTTCATGCACCGCTCACGGTGTGGATTGGCCTAGGTGGCGTGCTGTCCTTGACGGGCGTCTACCTCGCGCGGGTCGGAGGGTTGCAGCATGCCGGGGCGCCGGTTCGCGAGGCAGAAGAATGGCCGTCTGGCCGTTTGACAGAGCAGGAGGCCATGTGTAAGATGGGTCCGAAAGATGACTGTTTGAGTAGGGATTAGTACCCTGAACGAGGGGAGCGACTTGGAGATGGCCCGGCCTGAACTGATTATTGAAGGATTGCGCGTCGGCATCGAAGGGCGCGAGATCGTCAAAGGTCTCGACCTCACGGTGCGCGGCGGTGAAGTCCATGCCATCATGGGTCCGAACGGCACAGGCAAGAGTACGATGGCCTCGGCCCTGATGGGGCACCCGAGCTACGAGGTTCTTGGCGGTAGCGCGACGCTCGACGGGCAGGATCTCTTGGCGATGTCCGTGGACGAGCGCGCGCGGGCGGGACTCTTCCTCGCCATGCAGTATCCTGCGGAGATCTCGGGCGTGTCGAACGCGAACTTCCTGCGCACCGCCCTCAACGCCAGGCGCGCCGAGGACGACCTGATGCCGGTGATGCAGTTCCACCGCGAGCTCAAGGCCAAGATGGCGAGCCTCGAGATCGATCCGAGCTTCGCCGAGCGCTATGTCAACGAAGGCTTCTCGGGTGGAGAGAAGAAGCGCAACGAAATCCTGCAGATGGCGGTCCTGCGCCCGCGCATCGCCGTTCTGGACGAGATCGACTCCGGCCTCGACATCGACGCCGTCAAGCTCGTGGCGAACGGCGTTTCGCAGATGCTTTCGGATGACCTCGGGGTGCTGATCATCACGCACTACCAGCGCATCCTCAACTACATCAACCCGACGAACGTGCACGTCATGATGCAGGGCCGGATCGTCCGCTCCGGCGGACCGGAACTAGCCATGGAACTCGAGGCGCGAGGCTACGAGTGGCTGCGCCAGGAGCTCGGCATCGACGAGCCGATCACTGAGGAGGCCTGAGATGGCAGGCACGCTCGTCGAACTGACGCCGGCGGAGGTTTCGGCTTTTGCCGCACGGGAGCCCGCGTGGCTCCGCGCTTTGCGCCTCGCGGCGCTGCAGGACGCCGCTGGGCTGCCTCTGCCGCAGTCGAAGCAGACGCCGGTCGCGAACGCCGCGTTCGCGGCGCCCGGCCTCGGCCAAGCGCCGTTGATCTCCTTCGTCGACCTGCCGGCGGGCGTCGAGGTCATGGACCTCAGGGACGCGATCGCCGCCGGCCGTCCTGAGGTGGAGAAACACCTCGGCCGCCTGTTCAAGGAAGGCGCACACCGCCTGCACGCACTGCACCTCGCCACCTTCGCGGGCGGCCTCTATTGCCGGGTCTCGCGCGGCGTCGAGCTCAAGGAGCCGCTGCAGGTGACCCTGGAGCTTGGCGGCGGATCGCTCTACGCGCCGCATGTGCTCGTCGTGATGGACGACGGCGCCAGAGCGGACCTGATCCTCGAACTGCGCGGGGAGGCCGGCGCTGAACCGTCGCTGCGCGGCGCTGTCGAGATCGTGCTCGGTGAGGCTGCGGCCTGCAACTACACGGAGTTCCAGCGCCTGCCGGGCCGCACCCAGACCTACTGGTCGCGCCGCGCCGAGCTCGGCCGCGACGCGAGGCTGCACTGGATCCTCGCCGACGTCGGCGCGCGGCTCTCCGTCGCCGACACCCGGACCTACCTGCGCGGCAGCGGCGCCGAGGCCCGCGTTCTTGCGAGCTTCTTCGGCGGTCGCCGGCAGCATTTCGACTTCCAGCACATCATGGTGCACGAGGCCGCGCACACCACGAGCGACATCGAGGCGCGCGGCGTGCTGCAAGGGAAGGCAAGGGCGGTCTACAACGCGAACAGCATCATCCAGAGGAGCGCCAAGGGCGCGAGCGGCTGGCAGCATGAACACACCCTGATGCTGTCCGACGAGGCGCGCGCCGATCTCATTCCGGAACTTGAGATCTCCGAGTGGGAAGTGAGTGCGGGTCACGCCGCGTCCGCCGGACCTGTCGACCCCGCGCAGATCTACTACATGGAGTCGCGGGGCATCTCGCCGGTGGAGTCGAGGCGTCTGATCGTCGCAGGCTTCCTCGCGTCGCTCCTCCACGACATCCCGCTTAGGGACGTTCGCCAGCGCATTGCCGACATCTTCCAGGAGAAGGTAGAACTATGAACCTCGCCGCATTGCGTTCGGAATTCCCCCTGCTGGGGCGCGACGAGAACGGCAAACGCCTCTGCTATGTCGATTCCGCCGCCACGGCGCAGAAGCCGCAGGCGGTTCTGGACGCCGTGCGGCGCTACTACGTCGAGGACAACGCCAACGTCTACCGTGGCGTCTACGCGCTTGCCGCGCGGGCGACGCAGGATTACGAGGATGCGCGGGCGCAGGTGGCCGCACTCGTCCATGCTGAGCCCGAGGAGATCATCTTCACGCGCGGCACCACGGAGTCGCTGAACCTTCTCGCACGCAGCTACGGCGAGCTTGTGCTGGGCCCTGGGACGAACGTCGTCACGAGCCCGGCCGAGCACCACTCGAACCTCCTGCCGTGGCAGCAGGTGGCTCTTGCGCGTGGCGCGGAGCTCCGCTTCGTGGAGCTTGACGAGGACGGTCAGGTGACCCCGGAGGCCGTAGGGAAGGTCGTGGACCAGGGTACGCGCGTCGTGGCACTGGCCCACGTCTCGAACGTGCTCGGCACGGTGACGGACATCGCGGCCATCGCGGCCGTCGCGCATGCGGCGGGAGCCGTTTTGGCCGTGGACGGTGCACAGTCCGTGCCCCACATGGCGGTGGACGTCAAGGCGCTCGACATCGACTTCCTGGCCTTTTCCGGCCACAAGATGTGCGGACCCACCGGCATTGGCGCGCTCTACGGACGCGCCGAGCTCCTGCGCCGCATGCCCCCCGTCTACTACGGCGGCGAGATGATCGAGGAGGTCACGCTCACCGGCGCGACCTTCAAGGAAGCTCCCTGGCGCTTCGAGGGCGGCACGCCGAACATCGCCGGCGCCGTCGGCATGGGCGCGGCGGCCCGCTTCCTGCAGGAAGTGGGCCTGGGAGAGATCCACAGCCGCGAGGCCGAGCTTGCGAACATGGCGGCGGAGGGCCTGAGGCGCATCGAGGGCGTGACCGTCTATGGCCCGCGGGGCCGGCGCGAGAGTGGCGTCGTGACGTTCAACATCGACGGCGTGCACGCCCATGACGTCGCCACGGCGCTCGACGCGGACGGCGTCTGCGTGCGTGCAGGCCACCACTGCTGCCAGCCGCTCATGCGGCGGCTCGGTGCCGCATCGACCGCCAGGGCGTCCTTCTACCTCTACAACGATGCCGACGACGTGCAGCAGCTGCTCGACGCCGTCGCGTCCGCAAAGGAGTTCTTCCGCCGTGTCGCTGGATGATGTCTACCGCCAGGTGGTCATGGACCACTACCAGAATCCGCGTCATCATGGGCACCTGACGCACCCGACGCTCTCCGTGGGGCTGCACAATCCGAGCTGCGGCGACGAGCTGCACCTCGACCTGCTCCTGGATGAGGACGGGGTGGTGCGTGACGCGGCGTTCGAGGGGCAGGGCTGCTCCATCAGCATGGCGGCGGCCTCCATGTTCGTCGATCGCGTGCGCGGCAAGAAGATCGAGGAGGCGCGCCGCGTGGTGGCAAGCTTCAAGGACCTTCTCCGTCGCAGGGAGGCAGACCGGGCCATCCTCGGCGACCTCGAGGCGCTGGAGGGCGTCTCCCAGTTTCCCGCGCGCGTTAAGTGCGCGACGCTCGTCATGAACGCCTTTGAACAGGCGATGGACCGGGTCGAGGCTGAAGGGAGAGATCACAAGTGAGCGAGAGGCCCGAGATCACAGGCGTAGAGGAATACCAGTACGGCTTCCACGAGCGCGACATCTCGGTGTTCCGGACCGAGAAGGGCCTGACGCGCAAGGTGGTCGAGGCGATCTCCGAGATGAAGGGCGAGCCGGACTGGATGCGAGACTTCCGGCTCAGGAGCCTCGAGCTCTTCCAGCAGAAGGCGATGCCCAAGTGGGGCGGCGACCTCTCGCATCTCAACTTCGACGACATCACCTACTACGTGCGGCCGATGGACGAGAAGGGCCGATCCTGGGACGACGTGCCGCAAGAGATCAAGGACACTTTCGAGAAGCTGGGCATCCCGGAGGCGGAGCGCAAGTTCCTCGCGGGCGTCTCGGCGCAGTACGATTCGGAGGTCGTCTACCACAACATCCGTCAGGATCTCGAGGCCATGGGCATCATCTTCCTCGACACGGACTCGGCGCTGAAGGAGTACCCGGATCTCTTCCGCGAGTATTTCGGCACAGTGGTGCCGCCCGAGGACAACAAGTTCGCGGCGCTCAACTCGGCCGTCTGGTCTGGGGGCAGCTTCATCTACGTGCCGAAGGGCGTCGAGGCGAAGGTTCCGCTCCAGGCCTACTTCCGCATCAACGCATCGCAGATGGGGCAGTTCGAGCGCACCCTGATCATCGTCGACGAGGATGCGATGGTGCATTACGTCGAGGGCTGCACAGCCCCGATCTATACGGAGTCGAGCCTGCATTCGGCGGTCGTCGAGATCGTCGTCAAGAAGGGCGGCCGCTGCCGCTACTCGACGATCCAGAACTGGGCGCCGAACGTCTACAATCTCGTGACGAAGCGGGCCGTGGCCCACGAACACGCCACCATGGAGTGGATCGACGGCAACATCGGCTCGCAGCTGACTATGAAGTACCCCTCCGTCTACATGGTGGGAGAGGGCGCGCACGCCCACGTGCTGTCGATCGCGGTCGCAGGCAAGGGCCAGCACCAGGATGCCGGCGCCAAGGCCATGCACCTGGCGCCCAACACCACGTCGACGATCATCTCGAAGTCCATCTCGCGCGGTGGCGGCAAGACGACCTACCGCGGCCTCGTCCACTTCGGCAAGGACGTCAAGGGATCGAAGGCCAAGGTGAATTGCGACACCCTCATCTTCGACGACGGCTCGCAGGCGGACACCGTGCCGACGAACGAGGTCCTCGACAACCGCGTCACCATGGAGCATGAAGCGACGGTCTCGCGCGTCTCCGAGGAGCAGCTCTTCTACCTGCGCAGCCGCGGGCTGACGGAGGAGGAGGCCACGCGCATGATCGTGATGGGCTTCATCGAGCCCTTCACCAAGGAATTGCCGATGGAGTACGCCGTCGAGATGAACCGGCTCATCAAGCTCGAGATGGTGGGTTCGGTCGGCTAGGGCAGGAGGTTCCACATGGAGTTTGCGCCGGTGGCGAAGGACGACGAGCTGCAGGAAGGTCATCCCCTGCGTCGCATGGTCGGCGCAGAAGCGGTTGCGCTCTTCCGGGTGGATGGGCAGGTCCATTGCATCAGCGACACCTGCACGCACGCCTATGCGTCGCTTTCGGAAGGCAAGGTGGAAGGGCGCATCCTCACCTGCCCACTGCATGGCGGCCAGTTTGACATCACCACCGGCAGGCCTGTCCACCTGCCGGTGGTAGAGGCTGTTGCGGTCCACCCGGTCCGGGTGGAGAACGGCCAGATCCTGATCGGCTATGAGTCAGGCGAGGACGAGGATTACGACTAGGGAGCGAGGGGGGAGTGCCATGCGACTCAGTACGCGCAGCGAATATGGGCTGCGGGCTCTGGTGTCGCTCGTGCATCGGCAAAGCGACCAGCCGGTGCCACTCCGGGTGATCGCCGAAGAAGAAGGTATTTCGGAGCAATATCTCGAGCAGATTTTTGTCGAGCTGCGGCGGGCGGGCTTCGTTGTCAGCGTACGGGGCGCAAAGGGCGGCTACCGCCTGGCCCGATCGTCCGACGACATCCGCGTTGGCGACGTGGTCCGGTTGCTCGAAGGATCGCTCGCGCCCTACGACTGCCTCGAGAGCGAGGGCCCGGGCTGCGCCCGTCAGGACCGCTGCTACACGCGCAAGGTCTGGCAGCGCCTGCAGAATACGATCGAGGACACGCTCGGCCAGATGTCCCTGGCGGAGGCAGCCGCCGAAAACGCCTGATCAGTTGCGGCCACGATGCGAAAAGCCCGCAGTGTC
>DAIBJA010000068.1 GCA_027420455.1 Clostridia bacterium
CAGCTTGCCGGAAACGTGCGCCAAAACTTTGTGTCCGTTCTCGAGCTCCACCCGGAACATCGCGTTCGGCAGGGGCTCGATCACCTTGCCCTCCACTTCGATGGCATCATCCCTCGGCATCCGCATCGCCTCCTTCCTGCAGGTCTTGGAGCCATCTGCGCACCTCGTCGTCGCCAGGTATCGGTCCTTGCCGCAGCCGCTCGCGTTCCGGCTCCTTGAGCCGGCCGACCGGAGCGACATGCCGCGGGTTCTTCGCCTTCGGTCTCGCGACGGGCCTCAGGTCGCCGTCGGTCACGAGCACCCGGTCGAGGCTCGCCCCGACCACCAGGAGGAGCCGCCCCCGGTCCCGGCCCCTGAGACTCCGCACCACATCACCGATTTCCATGGTCCTCTTGCCTCATGGTGCGGTGAGGATCTCTGGGGGGTCGCCGATGGCCACCGTGTGCTCGAAGTGGGCCGACGGCAGGCCGTCCGTCGTTTCGACCGTCCAGCCGTCGTCGTGCACCATCACGTCGGCGCCGCCCTGGTTGATCATCGGCTCGATCGCCAGGACCATTCCTCGCCGCAGGAGGACGCCGCGTCCCGCGGGGCCGTGGTTCGGCACCTGCGGATCCTCGTGCATCTCCCGCCCGATGCCGTGGCCGACGTAGTCCACGACGACGGAGAAGCCCGCGCTCTCGGCGACTTCCTGCACAGCGTGCGAGATGTCGCCGAGGTGCCTGCCAGGTCTCGCCTGCTCGATGCCGGCGAAGAGGGACCGCTGCGTGACCTCGAGAAGTTCCCGGGTCCGCTCGGAGATCTTGCCGACCGCTACGGTGATGGCCGTGTCGCCGTGGTAGCCGTCCAGCAAGGCGCCGAGGTCGAGTGAGATGATGTCGCCCTCGCGCAGCACCCGCTTGCCGGGGATTCCGTGCACGACGACGCCGTTCACGGAGGCGCAGATGCTGGCGGGATAGCCCTGGTAGCCGAGGAAGGAGGGGATGCCGCCGCGCTCCTCGATGAAGCGGCGTGCGGCGTGATCGAGCTCGCGCGTCGTGATGCCCGGCCTGACGAGCCCCGCGACGTAGTCGCGGGCCTGCGCGGTCAAGGCACCGGCCTTGCGCATCTTCTCGATCTCCGGCTCCGACTTGAGAATGATCAATCGCGCAGCGCCGCCCGCAGGCGCGCTGTCACCTCCTCGACTTTGCCGACGCCATCCACGGCGCGCAGGACGCCCTTGGCCTGGTAGTACGTCTTGAGCGGTTCGGTGCTGCGCCGGTAGACCTCGAGCCGGGAGAGCACCGTCTCCGGCCGATCATCGGTACGCGTCACGAGTTCGGCGCCGCAGGTCCCGCAGTGGCCGTCCGCGGGCGGCGGGTCGTTCTCGATGTGGTAGCTGCGCCCGCAGTTCGGGCAGGTCCGCCGTCCCGAGAGGCGACGCACGATCGCGTCCTCCGGCGCTTCCAGCAGCAGAACGGCCTCAAGCGGCATGCCGAGCTGCTGGAGCAGGCGGTCGAGGGCCTCGGCCTGCGGCACCGTGCGGGGGAACCCGTCCAAGAGGAACCCCGCCTTGGCGTCTTCCTGACGCAGTCGCCCCTCGATGATGCCGATCATCACCTCGTCCGGCACGAGCTCGCCCTTGTCCATGTAGGACTGGGCGGTCCGGCCGAGCGGCGTGCCTTCCTCGCGCGCACGGCGGAGGATGTCGCCGGTGGCGACCTGCGGCACCTGGGCGCCCTGGGCGAGCACCTGCGCCTGTGTACCCTTGCCCGCGCCGGGCGGGCCCATCAGAACAGCGCGCATCCGCTTTCTCCCCCCCTACGACTTGAGGAAGCCCTGGTAATTGCGCATCACGAGCTGCGCCTGAATCTGCTTCATGGTGTCGAGCGCGACGCCGACGACGATCAGCAGCGCCGTGCCGCCGAAATACACGTTGAGGCTCGTCACCTTGACGACCAGGAACGGCAGGATGGCCACGAGTCCAAGGAAGATGGCGCCGAGCACCGTGATGCGGGTGGAGACGCGCTCGAGGTACTGGGCGGTTGGGTGACCCGGACGGATGCCGGGGATGAAACCACCGAGCTTGCGGATGTTGTCGGCCACGTCGTGAGGCTTGAAGACGACGCCGGTATAGAAGAACGTGAAGGCCACGACGAGCAGGAATTCGACGATGACCATCGGCCAGTTGTTCATCGAGAGGACCTGCGCGACCGTCGAGAGCTTCGGGAAGAACGAGGCCAACGTCTGGGGTAGGAACAGGAGCGACACCGCGAAGATCAAGGGGATCACGCCTGCGGCGTTGACCTTGATGGGGATGTGCGATGTTGCCCCCTGGTACATGCGCCGACCGACAAGACGCTTGGCGTACTGCACCGGGATCCTGCGCTCCGCCTCCTGCATCATCACGATCACCGCGATGACGAGCACTGCGAGCACCAGGAGGACCAGCATCTCCACAGGCGAGATCGTGCCGGCCTGCAGGTACTGGATGGCGGCCGAGATGCCCGAGGGCATGCGCGACACGATGCCGATGAAGATGATCAGCGAGGCGCCGTTGCCGATGCCGAACTCCGTGATCATCTCGCCGATCCACATCAGGAACACAGACCCGGTCGCGAGGATCAGCGTGATCAGCAGGATCGAGCCTATGCCCGGCGAGTTGACGACACCCGCCAGCCGGTTGAGCGTGACCGTCGTGCCGAACGCCTGGACGACCGCCAGGATCACCGTGAGGTAGCGGGTCCACTCGTTGATCTTCTTCTGGCCGTCCGCGCCCTCTTTCTGCAGTTCCTCGACCCGCGGGATGACCACGGTCAGGAGCTGCATGATGATCGACGCATTGATGTACGGCACGATGCTCATGGCGAAGATGGAGAACGTGAAGAACGCGCCGCCCGAGAAGAGGTTCAGCAGGCCGAACAGCGTGACCTGGTTCGACTTGACGAAGGTGTCCAGGGCGGCCGCGTCCACACCCGGAACGGGAATGTACACACCGAGCCGGAACACTGCGAACATCAGCAGCGTGAACAGCAGCCTGCGACGCAGATCGCCCGCCCGCGCGATGTTCTCCATGTTCTGGAACATCAGAGCACCTCGGCCTTGCCGCCCAGAGCTTCGATCTTCTCCTTGGCCGCTTGGCTGAATGCGTGCGCCTGCACGGTGATGGCCTGCGTCAGTTCGCCGCGCCCGAGCACCTTCACGCGGCCGTCGATCCGCCGCAGGATGCCCTCGCGCAGCAGGTATTCGGGGTTGACGACCGTGCCGGCGGGCACGTCCTCCAGCCGCTCCAGGTTCAGAAGCGTGAAGACCGCGTGCTCCGGGTTGCGGAAGCCACGCTTCGGCAGGCGGCGCTGCAGCGGCAGCTGGCCACCCTCGAAGCCCGGGCGGACGCCGCCGCCCGCGCGTGCGTTCTGGCCCTTGTGGCCCTTGCCGGAGGTCTTGCCGAGACCCGAGCCGATGCCTCGGCCGAGCCGCTTCGGCGCGGTGCGCGCCCCGGGATTCGGCCTGAGATCATCGAGCCGCATCGCCGGATCCCTCCTCGACTTCCTCGACGGTTACCAGGTGCCTGATCTTGTGCAGCATCCCGCGCACGGCCGGGGTGTCCTGCTGCATCACGCTGTGGTGCAGCTTGCGCAGCCCCAGGGCCTCGGCGGTCGCGCGCTGGTCGCCGGCGTAGCCGATCGGCGAGCGCGTGAGCGTGATCTTGAGCATCATTTCCTCCTGCTACAGCGCCTGCGCCGGCTCTTCGGGCTCGTCCTGGGCCGGAGCCTCGGACGCGGACTCGGACTCTGGCGCCGCCGCCGGCGCCCCCGCGATCTTGCCGCGCAGACGCATCACGTCTTCGGCCGAGCGCAGCTGGCGCAGACCTTCCATGGTGGCGTAGACGACATTGTTCGCGTTCGAGGTGCCGAGGGACTTCGTGGTGATGTCGCGGATGCCCGCGAGCTCCATGATCGCGCGCACCGCGCCGCCGGCGATCACGCCGGTACCAGCGCGGGCGGGCTTCAGGAGCACCGACCCGGCGCCGAACTGACCCAGCACCTCGTGCGGGATCGTGGTGCCGACGCGCGGCACCTTGACGAGATGCTTCTTGGCGGTCTCGATACCCTTCTTGATGGCGTCGGGGATCTCTTGCGCCTTGCCGAGACCTGCGCCAACGCGTCCATTCTGGTCGCCGACAATGACGACGACGGAGAAGCTGAAGCGGCGGCCGCCCTTGACGACCTTGGCCACGCGGTTGATCGAAACGACCTTCTCCTGAAACTCCTGGTCCCTATCCTGCCGGCGCTCTCTTCCTCTGGGCATACGACGCCTCCCTAGAACCGGAGTCCGGCTTCGCGCGCGCCCTCGGCGAGCGCCGCGACCCGGCCATGGTAGAGATAGCCGCCGCGGTCGAAGACGCAGGCGTCGATGCCCTGCGCCTTGGCCCGTTCGGCAAGCAGCCGGCCGACGCGACGCGCCATGTCGACCTTGCCGTCGGCTTCCTGGGCACGCAGCGAGGCGTCGAGGGACGAGACCTGCACCAGGGTGCGGCCTTCGCCGTCGATCACGAGCTGCGCGTAGATGTGCTGCAGCGAGCGGTAGACCGCGAGGCGCGGCCGCTCCACCGTTCCGAAGATCCGCTTGCGCACCCGGCGATGACGCCGGTCGCGCGCGCTGAGTTCCTTAGCCATGGGGCCCTCCTACTTCTTGCCGGTCTTGCCGACCTTGCGCCGAACATGCTCGCCCTGGTAGCGGATACCCTTGCCCTGGTAGGGCTCGGGCGGCCGCACGCGGTGGATCCGCGCGGCGATCTCGCCGACCTGCTCGCGGTCCGCACCCTGGACGACGACGGCGTTCGCGGCCGGGACCTGGAACTCGATGCCCTGGGGCGGCACGATCTCCACCGGGTGGGAGTAGCCGACGGTGAGCACGAGCTTCTCGCCCTGGCGCGCCGCGCGGTATCCGACGCCGACGAGCTCGAGACGCTTCTCGAAGCCCTTCGTGACGCCTTCCACCATGTTGGCGACCAGGGTGCGGGTCAGCCCGTGCAGAGCGCGATGCCGGGGAGCGTCGGAGGGTCGGGTGACGACGAGCGTCTGGCCCTCGAGGCGAACGGTGATCTCGTCGCTGAGTTCGCGCGAGAGCTCGCCCTTCGGTCCCTTGACGCGCACGGCGTTCCCGTCGATCTCCACCGTCACGCCGGGCGGGACGGGGATGGGCACCTTGCCAATGCGGGACACGTCATCACCTCCCTACCAGATGTAGCAGAGCACCTCGCCACCGAGGCCGAGGCGCCGGGCCTCCGCGTCGGTGACGATGCCCTTGGACGTCGACACGACCGCGATGCCGAGGCCGCCCAGAACGCGCGGCAACTGGTCCTTGCGGGCGTAGACCCTGAGGCCGGGCCGCGAGATGCGGCGTAGACCCATGAGGACGCGCTTGCGGTCCGGACCGTACTTGAGGTGCACCCGCAGAATGCCCTGCGGACCCTCGTCGATGCGCTCGTAGCCCTGAATGAAGCCTTCCTCGCGCAGGATGCGGGCGACCGCTTCCTTGACGCGGGAGGCAGGGATGTCGACCTGCTCGTGCCGGGCGTGCGATGCATTGCGCACCCGCGTCAGCATGTCGGCGATGGGATCGGTCATGACCATGCTCCGGTCCTCCTTACCAGCTGGCCTTGCGCACGCCCGGGATCTCCCCGCGCAGCGCGTGTTGGCGGAAGCAGTGACGGCAGAGGCCGAAGTGGCGCAGGTAGGCCCTGGGCCGTCCGCATTCGCGGCAGCGGTGGTAGCCGCGCACCTTGAACTTCTGCGGGCCCTGGGACTTTTCGATCAGCGACTTCTTGGCCAATCCTCTTCCCTCCTAGTCGCGGAAAGGCATCCCGAGAAGGCGCAGGAGCTCCTTGGCTTCCTCGTCCGACCGGGCGCTCGTTACGATCACGATGTCCATACCCCGGATCTTCTCTACCTTGTCGTAGTCGATTTCCGGGAAGATAAGCTGTTCCTTGAGGCCCAGGGCGAAGTTGCCCCGGCCGTCGAAGCCTTTGCCCGAGATGCCGCGGAAGTCGCGGACGCGCGGCAGCGCGACGTTCACCAGGCGGTCGAGGAAGTCGTACATGCGCTGTCCGCGCAAGGTCACCTTGGCGCCGATCGACATCCCCTCGCGGATCTTGAACGTGGAGATGGAACGCTTCGCCTTGGTGACGACGGGCTTCTGGCCCGCGATCAGGCCCATCTCGGCCACCGCGGACTCCAGGAGCTTGGGGTTCTGGACGGCGTCGCCGACGCCCATGTTGATCACGATCTTTTCGAGCTTGGGCACCTGCATAGGATTGCGGTATTCGAAGCGCTTGGTGAGCGCCGGAACAGCCTCCCCGAGGTACCGCTCCTTCATCGTCGGCATGGTCTCCTCCTAGCGTGCGAACGGCTCGCCGCAACTGCGGCAGACGCGCTCGCGGACGTCGCCGTCCACCTTAGTACCGACGCGGGTCGGCTTGCCGCAGTGGCTGCAGTAGAGCATCACGTTGGAGAGATGGATCGGACCCTCCTTCGTCACGATGCCGGCCTGCATCACCTTTTGCGTGGCCTTCTGGTGGCGCTTCTGCTTGTTGACGCCCTCGACGATCACGCGGTCGGACCGCGGCAGCACCTGCAGCACCTTGCCGCGGCGGCCCTTGTCCTTGCCCGCGACGACCTCCACCTGGTCGCCCTTGCGAATGCGCTCGGCCATTTACAGCACCTCCGGAGCGAGCGAGATGATCTTCATGAACTCGCGCTCGCGGAGCTCACGCGCCACCGGTCCGAAGATGCGCGTGCCGCGGGGTTCGCGCTCGTCGCGCAAAATCACGGCCGCGTTGTCGTCGAATCGGATGTGCGAACCGTCGGGACGCTGGAGCCCGTCGCGGGTGCGCACGACGACCGCCTTCACGACGTCGCCCTTCTTGACGACGCCACCAGGAGCCGCCTGCTTCACCGCGCAGACGATCACGTCACCGATGTTGGCGTAGCGCCGGAGCGATCCGCCGAGCACCTTGATGCACTGCAGCTCCTTGGCCCCCGTGTTGTCCGCCACCGAAAGACGGGTCTGTACCTGGATCACCTGCAGACCCTCCTAAACGCGCGCCCGCTCGAGGATCTCGACCACGCGCCAGCGCTTCTCGCGCGACAGCGGCCGCGTCTCCATGACACGGACGGTGTCGCCCACCCTGGCCTGGTTCTCCTCGTCGTGGGCCTTCAGCTTCTTGGTTCGCCGGATCCTTCGCCCGTACATGGGATGGGCCGTGATCTCCTCGATGGCCACGACAACCGTCTTGTCCATCTTGTCGGACACCACCCGGCCGGTCCGCGTCTTGCGGTCCTTGCGCTCCTCCACCACTTCGTCCCTCCTAGGCGTCCAGCCCGAGTTCGCGCAGGCGCTGCACGGTCTTCAGCTGCGCGATCGACCGCCGCACCTCGCGGATGCGCATGGGGTTCTCGAGCTGGCCCGTGGCGGCCTGGAAGCGCAGGTTGAAGAGCTCGCCCTTCAGGTCCTTGACCTTCTTGTCGATCTCGTCGCTCGTAAGCCGGCTGAGTTCATTCGGCTTCATCCGCCACACCCTCCCCAGCCTGCTGCCGCACCTCGAACTTGGTGCGGATCGGGAGCTTGTGCCCCGCAAGGCGCATGGCCTCGCGCGCCACTTCCACGGGCACGCCGCTGAGCTCGAACAGCACGCGGCCCGGCTTCACCACCGCGACCCAGTACTCCGGCGAGCCCTTGCCGGAACCCATGCGGGTCTCGGCCGGCTTCTTGGTGTACGGGTGATCCGGGAAGATCTTGATCCAGACCTTGCCGCCGCGGCGGATGTATCGGGTCAGAGCGACACGCGCGGCCTCGATCTGCCGGTCCGTGATCCATGCCGACTCCAGGGCCACGAGGCCGTACTCGCCCTCGATGATGCGATTGCCCCGCGTCGCGTAGCCGGCCCGGCGACCGCGGTGCAGCTTGCGGAACTTGGTGCGCTTGGGCTGCAGCATCTCACTGCCCTCCCTGCGCGGTGCGCGATCCGAAGATCTCGCCCTTGTAGATCCAGACCTTGATGCCGATCTGGCCGTAGGTGGTGTGCGCCTCGGCGAAGCCGTAGTCGATGTCGGCGCGCAGCGTGTGCAGAGGCACGCTGCCTTCCCAGTACCACTCGCGGCGGTGCATCTCGGCGCCGCCCAGACGGCCGGAGGTCATCACCTTGATGCCCTTGGCGTTCTGGCGCATGGCGCGCTGCACGGCCTGCTTCATGGCCCGCTTGAAGGCGACGCGCTTCTCGAGCTGCGACGCGATCGACTCCGCAACCAGCTGCGCGTCGGTGTCCGGGTTCTTGATCTCGATGATGTTGATGTGCACCTGCTTGCCCGTCCTGTGCTCGAGCATGCGCCTCAGGCCGTCGACGCCCGCGCCGCCCTTGCCGATCACGATGCCGGGCTTGGCGGTGTGGATGAAGACCTTGAGCCGGTTCGCGGCACGCTCGATCTCGATGCGGGCGATGCCCGCCTGGTAGTTCGCCTGCTTGATGTGGCGACGCAGCCAGAGGTCCTCGGCGAGCTGATCGGGGAAGTTCTTCGAGCTGGCGTACCAGCGCGAGTCCCAGTCCTTGATCACGCCGATGCGCATGCCCTTCGGGTGTACCTTCTGACCCACCGTTACACCCCTCTCTCGCGTACGACCACGGTGATGTGGGACGTTCGCTTCAGGATCGGATACGTCTGCCCGCGGTAGCGCGGGTGGGCCCGCTTGAGCGTCGGTCCCTGGTCGACATAGGCCTCCGCGACGTACAGGTCCTCGCGCCGCATCTCGTGGTTCTCCGTGGCGTTGGCGGCCGCGGACTTGACGAGCTTCTCGATCAGGGGCGCCGCGCGCTTCGGCGTGTACTCCAGGATGGCGATCGCCTCGTCCAGGTCCTTGCCGCGGATGGCGTCGACGACGATGCGGCACTTGCGCGGCGCGATGCGCACATAGCGCAGGACGGCGCGGGCACCGATCTTGTTCTCCATGGTCGCCACCTTACTTGAGCG
>DAIBJA010000070.1 GCA_027420455.1 Clostridia bacterium
GCGCGGGGCTGGGCCTGGCCATCGCCCGGGACATCGCCGCCCAGCACGGCGGCCAGATCACGGTGGAAAGCGCGCTCGGGCAGGGCGCCACCTTCACGGTGACGCTGCCGGCGCCCGCGCGACCGGGGGCCTGAGCCGTCCGGGGGACTTGGGGTCGGGCCCGGACCAAGTCCAGAAGACTTTGCAGGAATCCTCCTTAGACGGAAGAATCCGTCACCCGACATGCCAGCTTACAACGGGCACCTTGCAAGGGGCGCGGCCGGGGCGTCGCGGCGGCTTCGGCATCTGGCTCGGTGGGCTTTGCCTGCCGCTGTCGCCGTTCTTTTGACCGCCTGCGCTGGCCCCAGGCACCCTTCCGCCCTCGGCCCAGGAATCAGGGTCACCAGCGCGGCGCATTCGAGGGCCGACGGCACGCCCATTTCCCTGCGGCGGATCGTCACATCCGGAACAACCAAACACCTGCCGCCGGGGCAGCGCATCTACACGCTCCGCTATTGGAGTCGCGGGGTGAACGTTCAGGGCTACCTTGACGTGCCCAGCGGCCACGGGCCTTTTCCTCTTGTGCTGTACCTGCATGGAGGCTTCCCCACTCCAGAACCGAGCCACTGGTCCGCCGAAGGCTTGCCTTACAACGGTCTGGCCGCCGCAGACGCCGCAAGCCCCGGCGAGATCGTCTTCATGCCGAACTACGGCGGCTATGGGCCGAGTCGCGGCACCATCTGCAGTCCATACGACTGCGGCCTCGACGCGGCGAACGGCCTCAAGGCTCTAGGACGCCTCGTCGGACTTCGCGTGAAGCCGCATGCCACCTATCTGATCGGCTTCTCGCTCGGTGGCTACGTCGCGATGCAGTTGGCCGAAGGCGATGGCGCTGTGCGCGCTGCCGTGCTCGACAGCCCTTGGCTCGGAGCGGAGACTTACGAGGCCTGGGCCCAGAGCGTGCAAGTCGCGAACCTCAGCGCCTACGACCTGTCGCTTTGGACGATGGTTGTCTCCGCGTTCAGGACCCGGGGTCCACACTCGTGCGGGAGAACTCGATCGACTTCGGGCGACTCCACGTGCCGATTCTGCTCATCGGTGGTACCAGGGATCCGGCGGTGACACCGTCACAGGTGCGCTTTCTCCATAGCCAGATGCGCCAGCATGGCGTCCCCGTCACCATGCGTTTCATTAGCGCCGGTCACGCCCCCCTCACGCCTCAGGTGCACAGCTTGGTCCACGCCTGGATGCTTGCACAGGGCCTCCACCTCGTGTGGCGCCAGTGAGGCTCAGCAAAATCCAGACCCCCGCAAGTGGGGCCCAGGCGGACTTGCGGGGTCCGGCGCGATGGCCGCACTTTGGACGACTTGGCCGTCGGCCGTCCCGAAGCTTTGCGATCGAGCCGGCCATGGTTCTTGGCGACATGCTCAGGCCCAGGGAGTCCGCCATGGTCCGCGCTGGCGTTCGACGATCTGCGCCGCGCGGAGCACGGCACCGTCTCCGCCCTCGGGACCTGCGATCTGCAAGCCGATAGGCATCCCGGTGTCCGGTGAGCGCCCGATCGGGAGCGTGATGGCTGGCAGCCCGAGAAGATTGAAGGCGCTCGTGTGCAGCGGCGCCGACCCGAGACCGCGGTCGCCCCCACCACCATCCTCGCGAGGCGCCGGTGCCGGCAACGTAGGCAGCAGGATCACGTCGCAGCTGGCAAAGACGCTTCGGAAGGCCTGGCGGACCGACTCCCTCACGACCAGCGCATGTGCGTAGTCGGCCCCTTCGACGGCGCTCCCCGCGAGAATGCGCGCGCGCGTGGCCGGACTGTAATCCTCGGCTCTCGTTTGCAGCTGGTCTCGATGCGCCTCGATCGCCTCGGCGTAGAGGATCGCGAGCCCGGCCGCCGTCGCCGCCGCGAAAGGCACGCCTCCGATCTCATGGACCGCGGCTCCCGTCTCCCTGAGCAAGGCCACGGCGCTCTGGAAGGCGTCCCGCACGACCGGGTCGACATCCGCGAAGGTAATGACGCCCATGCGCCAGGGTCCGTAGTGTCCACGGTCCCTGCGAGTCGCGGTGGCGCGGTACACCGCCTGCACGTCCGCGACGGAGCGCGCCAGGATGCCGAGGTGGTCCAGCGTCGGTGCCAGCGGTATCGTCCCCGCCACGGGCAAGAGGCCGAAGGACGGCTTGAACCCCACGACACCGGCGAGCGCCGCCGGATTGCGCACGGAGCCAAGCGTGTCGGTCCCGATCGAAGCGAACCCCGCGCCGATCGCGACCGCCGCTGCGGACCCGCTGCTGGACCCGCCGATCGTCCGCTCTTTGTCCCATGGGTTGCGCACCGGTCCGAAATCCGGATGGACGAGCCCAAGCGCATACTCGAGCAGGTTCGTCTTGCCGATCAGCACCGCCCCGAGTTGCCGCAGGCGCGCGACGACCGCTGCGTCGCACGCCTGCGGGTCGCGGTCGGCCGCCCGGGATCCTGCGGTGGTAGGCACCCCGCGCATATGCACGATGTCCTTCACCGTCACAGGGATGCCGTCCAGGATGGACAGCGGCCGGCCTTCGCTGTAGCGCCGCTCCGAAGCCTCCGCCGCAACCACCGCCTCGCCGTCGAGGATTGCCGTGAAGGCGTTGAGATCGGTGCCGAGCGCGTGGGCGCGATCGAGGTGCCGCTCCACAACGGCCACCGGCGAAGCCACCCTGGATGCATAGAGCCGATGAAGGCGCGCGATGTCCGTCATGGCGAAGGTCCCTCCCGCCAGCCGGAAAGCGCTGATGGCACGTGGAACTCCCAGAGGGTCGCAAGGGCCTGGAGGAGGCCCCGCACCTCCGCCGCCAGCAGCTCGCGGTCAGCTTCAGCAGGCTCGATTCCCATGCGCCGAGCCGCTTCCACGGCCCGGCGCAGCCAGTCCTCCGGATCCAAGGCGCGCGACATTCTAGAGGCAGTCCACGAAGGCGTCGAGATGCTCCTGCTCGTGGGTGATCGTCAGCGAGTGGTGTGAGAGCGTGCCGGGTGCCAGATGGATCCCCCGCTCCGCCGCGGTCTTCGCGAACTGCTGGTAGCGTTCGGTGCTCGACGTGGCGGCCGACCGGTAGTCCTGCACCGGGTCCGCGGTGAAGTACCAGTGGAAGTTGCCGCCCCGGCCGCGCAGCACGACGTCGACGCCCCGCTCCTTCGCGCGCCGGGCAAAGCGCTGCTCGAGATAGGTCATCCTCTCCTGCAAGGCCTGCCACACGCCGCCGCCCTCGAACTGGCGCAAGGTCGCCCCGACCGCCGCCATGCTCACGGCGTGGCCATTGAAGGTGCCGACCCAGGCGCACGATCCGCCGGGACGGGCCTCGTCCATGATCTCGCGCCGGCCGGCGACAGCCGCGACCGCGTATCCGTTGGCGATCGCCTTGCCGAACGTCGAGAGATCGGGCGTCACGCCGTAGTAGCCCTGGGCTCCTCCCGGCGCGACGCGGAAGCCCGTCAGGAGCTCGTCGAAGATGAACACGATGCCGTGCGCCGCTGTGAGCCGGCGCAGCTCCTGGATATACTCCGGGGTCGCCTCGACGTAGCCGATGTCCATCATCACGGGCTCGACGATCACCGCGGCAAGCTCATCCGCCCGCGCTTCCACGATCGTGCGCGTCGCGGCGACGTCGTTGAACGGCACAACGATCGTGCTGCGCGCGACGTCGGCGTCGAGTCCCTTGTGGGCAGGTACGGGCTGCGGGGCTTCAGCCGGCCCGGCCAGCCTCAGATCCGGCCAGGCCGAGACGTACATTTGCGAGTCCCAGCCGTGGTACGCGCCTTCCACCTTCGCCACGCGACGGCGGCCGGTCGCGCTGCGGGCGAGTTCGAGAGCGTGCATGACGGCCTCCGTGCCGCTGTTCGCAAACCGCACCATCTCGGCCGTCGGCACCTGCCGCAGCAGGAGTTCCGCCGCCTCCACCGCGAGACGCGTCTCACTGCCGGTCGTCAGTCCCTGGGCGATCACCGCGGCGACCGCCTGCTGCACCTCGGGGTTGCCATGGCCGAGAATGATCGCCCCGTTGCCGAGCACGAAGTCCAGATAGCGGTTGCCGTCGACGTCGTAGAGATATGGCCCTTCGGCACGTTCAAAGTAGATTGGGTGCGGGCTGCGGGCACGCGTGTTCGAATGCACCCCGCCGGGCGTGGACGCGGCCGCACGCTGGTACAGTTCGGCACTCTGGGTGTGTTCCATGGATCAGTTGCCCCCTTGGGAAAAGATGAGACCCAGCGACGCGGGCGAGTGCATGCGGTCGTAGAGCCCGGTCAGGAAAGCCTGGCCATCCGGGGCTGCGGCGCGCGCAGCCTCAACCAGAAGGTCGCCGTAGTGGTAGGCGTAGATGAAGGGACGACGCAGCGGCATGTCCAGGAAGCGCAGCCGCGATCGCATCCAGGCCTCGTCGCCGTAGCGCAGGAGGAGCTCCGTCGCCTCCTCGCGCCGACCCGAGGCGGTCAAGGTGCCAGCCCAGGCGCCGAGCGCCGAACGCAGGCGCATGATCGCGATCGCGGTACGCTCTTCGAGGCTGCGGTCCCAGCCGACCAGCCTGAGTCCGAGCTCGCCGATCCCCTCGAACAGGGGGCTCGTCGGCGTGTCCGTGACCACGAGAAGGCCGTCCTCCGTCATCTCTCCCGCCGCGACCAGTTGCTCGCGGCGGAAGATGTGGGTCGAGTGGCCGGGGTACGCCTCGTGGCAGGCGAGGTGCTTCAGTCCCTCGCGCGTGTGCGGCACCTCGCCGTTGATCCGCACGACGCGCCCAACGTAGTCGCAGTAGGCGTTGTACGCCGCGCTGGGCACCACCTCCACGCCGAACGCGAAGTCCCCAGGCAGCGGGAAGAGGTGATGGTGCACGAATCCCCGCGCCTCGGCGAGATAACCTTCGAGCACGTCGCCCAAGTCCGACGCGGGCACGACCCGGTCGGCCTCGAAGGCCTGCAGCATCTGCGGGACGCTCCCGGTATACCCCGCCTCCTCGAGCAGGGCCTTCAGGTTCGCCAGCAGCGGCTCGAGGTCCGGAGGCTCGCCCTGGACGCCGAGGAGACCCGAGACCAGCTCCGCGTACGGGATCGTTTCACCGCTGCGCCAGCGCAGGAACGTATCGATCCCGTCGAGGTAGTCGGCGAAGTACCTGCGCCGATCCGCAGCGAGGTCGAGGCCGTGCAGTCTCGCGGCCAACTCCCCGCAGGCCTTTCCTGCCTCCTCGTACGACGAGATGCCAAGCGCCGGGACCTGGGAGAGGTTGATCGCGACGTAGCCCTCGGCGCCTAGGTCCTGGGCCTCTTGGGGCAGCTGGCTCTGATAGACCCGGTCGATGCCGAGCACGAGCGCGACGAGATCCCGCCCGAATGCGCGCTCCTCGGCCGCGATCACTTGACGGCCTCCGCCGTCGCGAGCTCCCCGACCATGTAGCCGTAGTCGCCCGGCTCGACGCGGTGCAGCGTCGGGTGCGTCAGGATCATCACCCCGTCGAACGGCGAGCGCAGCTCCTCGAGGACCTCGAACGAGAACGGCGAGACGACGCGGCCTAGAACGTCCCCCGCCACCACGCGACCCCCTACCGCGTCGACCGCGGGCAGCAGGAGACCGCCTTCGTGCGGGCGCACCGTCTCGATGCGGTGCAGAAGCGTCTGCGCGGGCGGGGGCTCGACCGGACCCGGCAGGGCGCCGGCCACGCGCAAGGCGTTCTTGAGACCGCGCAGGCCCAGCGCCGCGTAAGGCTCCTGTGCCGTGAGGCCGCCGCCGAGCTCGACGACGACCGCCTTCGCCCGCTGCGCCGAGACTTCGGTCGTGGTGCCCTCGTACGGATGCGGCGGCGCGTAGAGGAACGGACGGCCGAACGCCCGCGAGAGCTCAGGTGCGTTCAACTGGTAGACGTAGTCGACGATCGGATAGAGCCCTCCCGCGTGCAGATCGATGTGCACATCGAGTCCCCGCAGGAACTCGCGCGCGATCACGTCCGCCATCTGCTCCGTGAGCCAGCCGTCGGGGTCTCCTGGGAAGATCCGGTTCATGTTCGTCATGTCGAGCGGCGTGTTGCGCGTGTTGCCCTGGAACGCGAGCGGGTTCGCCACAGGCAGCAGTACGAGCCGTCCACGCAGTTCCTCGATCTCGGGATCCTCGGACAGGCGACGGATCACCTCGGCGCCGATCCCTTCGTCGCCGTGGACCACCGCGGAGATGCCGACCGTCGGGCCTTCCGTGGAGCCCTGCAGTTCGTGGAGCGGCAGGGAGAGCACGAGGCCGCTCGCGAGATGGGCAATGTCAATGGACCGGTACTTGCGCTGCATCAGGGGATTCCTCCTCATCGGGGACGCTGCGGCGCCACCGGTTGATCTTCGGGTTCAAATAGTCGGAGAGGCCATCGCCGAGCAGATTGAAGCCGAGCACGGTCCACATGATCGCGATGCCAGGGAATGTCGAGAGGTCCGGCCCCTGCAGGAAGAAGCGGAGTCCGTCCGCGATCATCGCGCCCCAGCTCGCCGTGGGCGGCTGGACACCGAGGCCGAGGAAGCTGAGCGATGCCTCCGCCACGATGGCGGAGCCGACGCCGAGTGTCGCCATGACCAGAATCGGCCCGAGGATGTTCGGCAGCATGTACCGGAGCATGATGCGCAGATGTCCGTTGCCGACGGCGCGCGCCGCCTCGACGTACTGCTCGGTGCGCACCTCGAGCCCCGCGGCGCGCACGAGTCTCGCGTAGCTCGCCCAGAAACCGAGTCCAAGCGCCAGGATGATGTCCTGCACCGACGGGCCCAGCACCGCGACCAGCGCCAAAGCCAGCAGGATCACGGGGAACGACAGAACGATGTCCGTGACGCGCATGATCAAGGTGTCGACGACGCCACCGAAATAGCTCGCGAGGAGCCCGAGCGTCGTTCCGATGACGCCCGCGAGGAGGACGGAGCTGAAACCGACCACCAGGGACACGCGGCCGCCGTACAAGATGCGCGTCAGGATGTCGCGCCCGAAGTTGTCCGTACCGAGCAGGTGGCGCGGGGAAGGCGGCGCGAGCTGGTTCAGGATGTCCATCCGGTACGGCGAGTAGGGCGCGATGTACGGCGCGAGCACCGACCCCACGATCACCACCGCCACCATGAAGCCGCCGATCCACAGCAGGGGGTGTCGCCGGACGCTCAGGGCAAGCCTACTGATAGCGGATCTTCGGGTTGAGTACCGCATAGCTCACATCCACCAGTAGATTCACGAACGCGAACAGCGCGGCGATGACCAGCACGCAGCCCTGCACCAGCGGAAAGTCGCGTGCCAGGATCGCGTTCACCGTAAGCCGGCCGATGCCGGGCCAGGCGAAGATGCTCTCGATGATCACGGCGCCACCGAGAAAGTAGCCGAACTGCAGACCGACCACCGTGACCACGACGAGCATCGCGTTGCGCAGGGCGTGTCGCCAGACGACGCGTCCGGACGTGGCGCCCTTCGCGCGCGCCGTGCGGACATAGTCCTGGCCGAGCGCCTCGATCATCGCGGTGCGGACCATGCGGCTCACGATGGCGGCCCCGGTCAGGCCAAGGGTCAACGCCGGCAGCATCGCATGGGAAACGAGCGACCCCATGGGGCCGACGTTGCCTTGCGCCAGGGCGGCGAAGGCCTGCCCGACCGGCGGGCCGATGCCGAAGGTCGGGAAGAGGTGCAGGTCGAGGGCGAAGAACTCGACGAACAGCGTGCCGAGCCAGAACACCGGCATCGAGATGCCGAGCTGGGCGAAGGCCATCGCCGCGAAGTCGAAGGGGCTGTTCCGCCAGACCGCGGAAGCGACGCCAAGCGGCACGGCAATGACGACGGCGAGTACCAGTGCCACGACCGCGAGTTCCACGGTGTTCGGCAACGCGTAGGCCACCAGGCTCGCCACGCTCTGGTACTCCGAGATCGACTCGCCAAGGTTCCCGTGCAGAACGCGACCGAGGTAGTCCGCGAACTGCAGCCAGATCGGCTTGTTGAGGCCAAGCGCCTGGTCGAGGCGCGCGATCTGCGCGGGGGTTGCGCTCGTGCCCAGGATCGCCTGGGCCGGATTGCCAGGAATGAGATGGATCAGCAGGAACACGACCAGGCTGATGCCGAGGAGCACGGGGACCAGGAGAGAGATGCGCTTCACGAGATATCCCGCCAGGCCGCCCACCTCCCAGGGGAATGGCCGGGGCACGGCCGTGGCCGTGCCCCGGACGGTCGATCAGTTGTGGCTCAGCCAGACGCTTTCGAGGTCGCGGAAGCTGCCTGTGCGGTTGATCTGCAGGCCGTGCACGTTCTTGCCCGTGATCACCACCCAGCCCTGATCGGCGATGACGATGTACGGCAGGTCGTTCAGGACGATCTTGGACGCCTGGTCATAGTCCGCCTTGCGCTGCGCGATCGTCGTGGCGGTGCGGGCCTGCTGCAGCAGGCTGTCCACGTTCGGGTTGGAGTAGCCTTCCCAGTTGAAGCCGCCCTTGGTGGTGAACTGCTCGTACATGGCCTTGTCGGGATCCACGAGACCCAGCCAGCCGATCAAGGCCACCTGGAAGTGCCCGGCCATCACGCCGGCGATGAACGTCGGCCAGTCCTGCTGTACGACCTTCGCCTGGATGCCGACCTGCGAGAACACGTTCTGCAGGTAGGTGAGGATCTCGACGCGGTTCGGGTCGTTGTACGTGGAGAGCGTCAGGGAGAGGGTCTTGCCACCCTTCTGCAGCACGCCCTGGCTGTTCTTCGTCCAGCCATCCTCCGCGAGGAGCTTCTTGGCCTGGGCGACGTTGAAGGCCGGAGCCTGGATGCTCGGGTCGTAGGCCCAGGTACCGGGGATCAGTGTCGTGGCTGCCGGCGTGTCGATCCCCTTGTAGATCTGCTGCGTGATCGCCTTGCGGTTCGTCAGCAGGTCGAGGGCCTCGCGCACCTTGAGGTCCTTCAGGATCGGGTCCTTCAGGTTCAGGTTCAGGTAGATGATCCCGAGCCCGGTCTCCTTCTGGACATTGACGCTCGAGTCGTGCTCGAGGGTGATCACGTCCTGCGGTGGCAGAGGCGAGGTGATCATGTTGAGCGTGCCGGCCTTGAGCGCGTTGACCTGCGACGTGTTGTCCGGCATCACGACAAAGTCGATCTGGCTAAGGTACGGCTTGCTGCCGTAGAAGTGCGGGTTGCGCACCAGGGTGATCTGGTTGTTGCGCTGCCAGGACTTGAGCTCGTAGGGGCCGGTGCCGACGGGATTCGTGGCGAAATTCGCGTTCGCACCGGCGCCGTGCGGCACGATGCCCATGTTGAGGTAGCTCAGCAGCGGGGCGTACGGCTCCGACAGGTTGAACTGCACCTCGTACTTGCCGACGGGCACGACGCTCTTGATCGCGGCGTAGAGCTGGGCGTGCGGCGCGTTGAACTTCGGGTTCAGGATCGTGTCGAAGGTGTAGACAACGTCCTGCGACGTGAACGGCTGGCCGTTCGAGAATTCGACGCCCTTGCGCAGGTAGAAGTCCCAAGTCGTCGGGTTGACCTGCTTCCAGCTGGTCGCGAGCCCCGGCACCGCCTGCAGGTTGTTGTTGATCGCGACGAGCCCGTTGAAGATCAGGCTGTCGACGGCCGTCGCGGACGTGTCCTGCGAGAGGCGCGGGTCGAGTGTTCCGGCGTCCACAGGCAGCGCGACGCGGAAGGTGCCACCGTACACCGGCTTCGAACTCGCGGCGCCGCTGCTAGGCGCAGTCGAGGAACCACACCCCGCGACCATGGTCGCAAGGGCAACGGCGGCCACGCCTCTAGCCGCCCAGCCCTTCGCTCTTGTCATCTCGGCTCTCCCCCTCTGGACCATCAATCTCGTCGATGAAATAGTGCTGGCGCAGCACCTGCTCGACCCGCGCCGCATCGCGGCTCCCGAACGCGTCGAGTATTTCCTGGTGCCGATCGCAGACCTGCGAACCCGAAACGCTGCGTTCGCGCATGACGTAGAGGAACACCGCACTCATGATTTGGCTCAGGTTGTCCCAGATCTCGCAAAGCCGCCGATGGCCGGTCCGCTGCACGAGGTGGGCGTGGAAACGCAGGTCCAGGTCAAGTAGCCACGCGATGTCGTTGCTCGCGCCCGCGACGCGCATATCGTCGACGACGCGCTGGAGCTGAACGAGGTCGTCCTCCACGAGCCGGTCGGCCACGAGCCGGTACGAGAACGTCTCCAACAGGAGCCGGAGCGAATACGTCTCGTGCCAGTCCTGGCGCGACAGCGCGGTGACAAACGTTCCGCGCCGCGGCACATATTGCACGAGCCCTTCGCGCTCCAGGACCCGAAACGCTTCCCGGAGCGGTCCTCGGCTCACGCTGTAGTGCTCCGCCAACTCCGTCTCCACAAGCCTGCGGCCCGGCTCGATCTCCCCTCGCAGAATCGCGGAGCGCAAGTCCCCTACAACGCCCTGCGAAAGAGTCTTACGCCACTCTCGTGTGCTCTCGGGCCGCACGTCCAACGCATGACCCCCTTTGCTGCCGTCGACTGTTGACAATCGTCTGTTTCCACACCGTGCGTCGATGTCCTGCTTCGTGCCGATGTGGGACTTCACGGTGTTCACCGCCGCCATTCGGTCCCGGCCAACCGACAATGTTTGGGGCGAGGCAAGATGCGAGACTCGTCCACTGGATGCGCGCAGTGCGCCGGGTCCTGGGCCGACCAGACCTCACGGAGGACCGCCCGCGGGCACGCACCGCAGACCTCGCCAACAGGAGAAAAACGTGGAGCCCGCAAATCCGATGTCGGATTTGCGGGCTCCACAATCAGCCGAAGATGGTGGGCACGGCAGGTTTCGAACCTGCGACCTCATGAATGTGAGTCATGCGCTCTACCCCTGAGCTACGCGCCCGAACATTTGGTGGGCCCAGCATGATTCGAACATGCGACCAACCGGTTATGAGCCGGCAGCTCTACCGCTGAGCTATGGGCCCATGCCGAACCCAAAAAATTGGCTCCTCGAGCAGGATTCGAACCTGCAACCCTCCGGTTAACAGCCGGATGCTCTACCGTTGAGCTATCGAGGAACGTCTCGACAACTGCCATTGTAGCCGGGGGACGAAAGGCGGTCAAGCGCGACGCGGGGCGCCCTGGCGCGATGGCAGCGTCGCGTCGCGCCGCCGGCGTGCGCCGTGTTCGCCCCAGGCAACGACCGAACCACAAAGTGGCCGCACGCGATGCGCTCCCTTGCAGACCCGCTGGCGGCAGCGGTGGGCCCTTTCGCGTGACACTGCCGCGGGAACGATCCCAGGCGCGGTTGGCAATGCTGAACGTGAGCCCCGCCCACCAAAAGGCCGGCCTGCTGTCGCCAGGAGTCGCGTCCGGATGGCCACGGCCGCATGCTGCGCAAGCCTCACGTTGTCCACATCAAGCTTTTGCCCGTCCACGCTATACTTGTAGCATGCGCGTTCCTACAACCGATTCTGAGAGAAGGCAGGTGGCGCCGAGATGCCCGGCGATGCAGCACAGTCGCACACAGGCAACGAATTCGGCGCGGCCGCTTCATGAATAGGTTCCGTAGCGGTGCCATGTTTGCGCTGGTGACGTCGTCGCTAAGGCCATGGCCCGCTTCGTGCGGCAGCCCATGCTGAGCGATCAGGGCCCCCTCAAGAGCCCGGCGCCCGCAAAGCACCACCCACAGTTCTTCGGTCAGCGCTTCCTGATGTGGCTCGCCGTGCTGGCGATCCTGGCGGCCATCCTGATCGTCCGCGCGGGAGGCGTGGCCCAGCGCCCGGACCCGACCACGGCGAAGGCGCAGGCGGTGCTCGTCGTGATCCGGGGGACCGACACCAGCACGTCAGGTCCCGGCATCGCGGCCTTTGTCGCCGTGATCAGGCCGACGAGCCGCGTGATCGGAATCCTGCCCGTCTCGGGGGACCTCAGCACGGCGACCGGGGTGACCCTCGCGGCGGGAGCGCCCACGTTGGCGCGCCAGGCGATCGCGACGGCGGTCAGCCAGGACCTCGGCATCAAGCTGAACGGCTACATCGTGATCGATGCCGGCGTGGTCGAGAACGTGCTCACGTCGCTGCAGCAGGACATCCCGGCCTGGCCCGCCAACCTGACCCCGCATCAGGCGCTCATCGATCTCGGCTGGCCGGCGGCGCGTCCAGACCGCAAGGGACAGATCCGGGTGATCTCGGACCTGATCACGTACGTGCCGCAGTTGCAGGGCGACGCCACCGTGCTCGCCGGACAAGTTCTCACCGGATCTCGAACCAGCTTGTCCTTTCAGGAGCTCTTCGTGCTCGTCACCTACGTGAACGACCAGAAGGTGGCACCGATCCGCCTCAAGCAACTGCCGAAAACGCTGCTCCAGAAACGGGTGAAGCCTTGAACCGGGCATTCTCGGCGCGCCGTGACCTTCAGGCCGGTGAACGCCAGGGCGGCGCGCTCGCCTGGCTGCAGTCCCCGCTCGGTCTGCTCGCGGCGCTCGTCGTCATGTCGCGCGTCGTCGTCTTCGAGATCGGTGCCCTCGCCTACCGGTTCTTTCCCCACGCCTGGGTGCAGACCGTCCCCGGCTACCTCGTGCCGCCCTCCGGCTACTGGAGTCAGAGCCTCCTCGGCGTCTGGGCCCACTGGGACGGATTCTGGTACCTTTCGATCGCCACCTTGGGCTACACGGGGCGCGCCGTCGCCACGGCGTTCTTCCCGCTCTACCCGCTCCTCGTCCACCTGTTCGGTGGCACCGACGTATCGGGCATCCTCGTCTCGTTCGCCTGCTTTCTCGGCGGCAGCTGGCTCATCTACCAGATCGCCCGGCGCGAGTTGGGGCCCGACGCCGCCTGGTACACGATCGTCGCCCTCGCCTTCTTCCCGAGCAGCTTCTACTTCACCGCGGTCTACCCGGAAGCGCTCGTGCTTCTGCTCTCCGCCGGCGCCATCTACCTGCTCTCGCTGGGCCGCGTCGGCTGGGCCGCGCTCGTCGCGGGCATCGCCTCGGCGGCGTCAGTCGACGGCATCCTGCTAGGACTGCCCATCCTCATCACGCTCTTCCAGCAGCACCGCCCCTGGCGCGAGTGGCTATCGCTTCTTTTGGTGCCGCTCGGGCTGCTCGCCTACATGGCCTACCTCTCCTTCACCTTCGGCAGCCCGCTCACGTTCCAGCACGCCCAGGCCCACTGGGGCCGCAGTTTCGCGCCGCTCTGGACGACGTTCTGGCTCGCCGCCCAGGACTTCTGGCGCCACTTCCCACAGCTCGCGTGGCCACATCTCTTCGCCACCGGCGAGCCGCTCGTCGTCATCTCGAACACCTGGAACCTGCTGTTTACCCTGCTCGGCCTCGTGCTGCTCTACTACGCCATCCGCCGGCTGCGCCCGGCGCTCTGGTCCTACGCGCTCCTCGTGCTGCTCGTGCCCCTGTTCTATCCCTCGAACGGCGTGCCGCTGATGTCCGCACCGCGCTTCCTGCTCTCGGCCTGGCCGATCTTCCTGGCCGCGGGCCTCTTCCTCAAGGAGCACCCGCGTTGGGCGCGTCCCCTGCTCTGGGCATCTGTCGTGTGCGGCGGGCTGTTCGTCGCCCTGTTCGCCACAGCCCACTGGGTGGCCTAGCCCGATCGGTACATCCATTCTCTTCCATCTGGTGCCTGCTGTGTGGCACAATCCCCTCGAGGGAGTGTGCCTTTTTGATCCAGCCAACCGATTCGCGGACGTCCGTCGGGGACTACATGCAGGCATGGCTCGCCGCCCGCACCCCGGACCTGCGACCCGCGACGCTCGATGCCTATGGCCGCCTGACCCGCCTGCACATCCTGCCCCACCTCGGGGCCCTCAGCCTCGACGAGCTGACGCCCCTGCGCCTGCAGCTCTGGCTTGGCGAACTCGGGCAGAAGGAGGCGCGCGGCGGCGGCAGGCTTTCGGCGCGCACCGTGACCTACACCATGTCCGTCCTGCGCGCGGCGCTCGCGGACGCGGTGCGGCTCGGCGTCCTGCAGGAGAGCCCGTTCAAACGGGTGCGCTCGCCTAGGCCCTCCGCCCGTCTCGTCAGCTCGTTCACGCTCGAGGACATGCGCCGCCTGGACGCCGTCGCCGACGGTCACCGTCTCGCGCCGCTCTTCTCCTTCCTCTGGCAGACGGGCCTGCGCATCGGCGAAGCCATTGCCCTCAGCTGGACCGACGTCGATCTGCCGCGCGAGAGCCTGCGGGTCCGGCGCGCCGCCGCGGAAGTGGCGGGACATGTCCTCGTCGGGCCGCCCAAGACGGCGGCCGGCCTGCGCGAGATCGCCCTGACGGGCCAGACCGTCGCGCTGCTGCGCCGCCACCGGGAGGATCAGGTGGGCGGCGGTCCGAATCCCCTGGGTCTTGTCTTCCCGAGCCGCAAAGGGACCCTCCTCTCGCGCCGCAACGTGGCGCGGTCCTGGGCGAAGGTACGCGAGGAGGCGGGGCTGCCGCCCCACGGCCTGCATGCCCTGCGCCACACGAACGCCAGCCTGCAGTTGCTGGCCGGAGTCGGCCTCAGGGAGATATCGTCGCACCTCGGTCACGAGAGCACGGCCCTCACCGCACGCGTCTACGCGCACGTGCTCGTAGACACGCGGCGGCAGGCGGCGCGCCGGCTCGCAAGTCTCCTGGACATCCCGGCTGAGGAACCGCCGGACGCCTAGGCAAAGGCGGAGAGGGACCCCGCCAGGGCGCGGTCCCTCTCCGCTTGCCGACTTGCCTTGGATAGCTCAGTGGGGCTTCGGCCCGCCGGGCGGCGGGGTCGGGGCGGGCGCGGGACCTCCGGGCGGCTGGGGATTCGCCGCCGGCACGAACGGCCGGATGGCGGACATCATCGCCTGCACGTCGAAGGTGCCTAGCCCCGTGTCGTAGTTGTAGCCGGGCGTCTCGGGGTACGGGGCGTTGTCGCCGGCGACGGGCGGGTGGAACGCCGGCGTCGTGCAGATGTCCTCGAGCGTCGTAAGGTTGGTCTGACACGAGCCCGCCATGTAGACGTCGTAGAGCACCGGCGCCGCGAAGCCGAGCCTGTTGCCGTAGAGCGACTCGATCCGGGCCCAGACGCCAAGCGCGAGCGGCGCGGAGAGGCTCGTGCCGCCCACCCCAATGAAGCCGCCATTGCTCTGGCTGTAGACGTTCGCCCCGGACTCCGGGTCCGCGTCCATCGCGATGTCCGGCACGCCGCGGTCGCCCACCGTCCCGGACTGGATCGGCAGGACCTCCTTCTGCCAGTATGGAGCGCTCTCGAGCTGGCTCAGCCCGCCGCCATCGGCGTACCACGAGAGTTCCTGGTCATAGGTGCCGTCCGAGTTCGTCAGGAGCGTCGTGCCACCCACCGCGACGACGTAGGGCGAGGAGGCGGGATAGTTCACCATGGGCGCACCCGAGCGCCGTTCGTGCCCGCGACGGCGCAGCTGGCGCCGGTGTCGCCGGAACTCGCGAACACCGTCTGTCCCTGGGCCGCCGCCTCCGCGAAGATCTCGTCGTCGATCAGCATCGAGCCGTCGAGGTACGGGAAGGCCTCGCACTCGCCGAGCGAGGCGCTGCCCGCCTTCGCGAGATCCTGGCTCGCGAACGCATTGAACGCTCTCGCGAGGTCCGCGTCGGTCAGGGACGTGGTGTCGTAGAAGTAGAAGTGGGAGACGCTTTGGGCCATGCCCGTGGCGAACTGGCTGTCGAGGTCCCACTCGAGGTTGCCCGACGTGTCGGGGCTCGCGAGGCCCACCTGCTCCACCGTTACCGGCACTTGCGGCAGGTGGTTCAACTGCTCCTCCGTGCGCAGGTTCTGGAGCGGCCGCGTGAGGTCCCCCTCCGCGAAGGTGGCGATGCTGGTCTGGGCACCGGTCGGCTGGTTCTGGGCCTGATAGGCCGTCCAGAAGCCCTCCGGACTGTAGACCGCCGGGTAGTTCGGGAGCGACGTCGACGTGGTCGGCGACGCCTTCATGGGATCGTACGAGAAGCGGAACGCGTTCGTCAGCCCGAGCACCGCCACCACTCCGGAGAGCGTCGACGGCACCATCGCGGGCCCGGTGTTGGCGTAGACGCTGCGTCCGAACTGGCTGTACGCCTCGAGCGGCGTGTCGAAGGCCCGCTCGGCGTCTTGCGCCGTGCCGTCCGCGGTGACCAGGATGCGGTTCGAAGATACCGTGACATTGGTGAAGCCCTCGTTCGCGAGGTAGGACGCGACCGCCGCCGCCGTGGCGGACGACGGGCCGAAGGCCGCCGTGAAGCCCGACGGCCTGTAGGCGTCGCCGAAGTCCGGCGAAGCCGGGTTCGACGCGTCGGCGATGAAGTTCTGCAGCGCCGTCTCGTTCTGCAGCGCGAGGCCTACGGTGATGTGGACCTCGGTCCCGGACGCCAGGGGCCCGAGATCCGTGGCGCTCTGGAGCTGCACCGCCCTGGTCGCGGTCGGCACCCAGGTCGTGCCGGTGGCTGCGGCGCCGGCCGTTTCCGCGAGCCCGAATGCCGCGACAAGGGTGCATGCGAGCGAGACGGCGGCGCCGCGTGTCACGGACCGAAGCAGTCTGCGCAAAAGACTCCCCTCCTGTCTTGGCGCGGGTAGCGCAAGGCGAGCCGGTGCGCTGTGCGCACGGCGCGTTGGCGCCTCGTGTCGGAGCCCGGACCGCTCCTCCACCCCGCGTCCCCGATCTGCCAAATTCTTCGTCTGTCCCCGCAGGCTTTTGTCCGTCGCCGCATTCTGCGGGCCACGGCACCCTTGCGGGCAACGCCTGGCCGCCCACCCCGGCTCTCAGCGCGTCTGCCCGCGGAGGTTCAGGACCCGCCGATCCCGCCCGGAAACGAATCTCGGGAGGCACCGGCCGCATCGGTCGGCATCAGTCGACCGAGAAACGGCAGGAGGATCGCGCGCAACCGCCCGACCTGCGGCGTGAAGAGATGGCCCATGCCCGGTACGACGTGGAGTTCCGCTCCGAGGCATCTGGCCACCTCGGGGGCCCAGGCCGCGGGGACGAGGGAATCGCGTTCGCCGTAGACGAGGCAGACCGGCATGCCTGGCGGCTCAGCCGGCAGGTCGAGCAGGCTCCGCTCGAGCCAGGGCACGGGGAGCCTGGCCGGTCGGGGCGGCGTCTCGCCAACGCGGAGAAGGGCCGGTGCGATCAGGATGAGCGCCCGGACCCGCTCGGGGCGCAACATGGCATAGCGCAAGGCCAGGTGCGCCCCGTAGGAATGCCCCACCAGCACCGCCGCCCGCTCGCCGAGTTCCCCCTCGAGCCAGCGGATCTGCCCTGAGATGTCGAGCGGTTGCCGCGGCGCCGGCGCCGGGCCGAAGCCGGGCAGCGCCAGTGCCTTCACAGGCCCTAGGCGCCGCAAAAGCGGCGTGAGGCCATGCCAGACCTCGAGCGGCTCCCGCATGCCCGCGACGCAGACGACGGCAGGATCGGCAAGGCGTTCCTGCGCCGCCGACGCGACACCGCGGCGGACCGCGGCCCAGATCAGGGGCAGGCCGATGGCCAGGACCAGTGGCGCCAGTTGCCCGAGCTCTGCCGGCAGGCCAGCGGGCAGCATGCCCGCGATATAGAGGCCCGCAACGAGGCCGATCAGGCCTAGATAAACGCGCATCACCCAGGGCGACGCCGGACGGCGTCCTGTCGCGATCAGGATGAGCCATGCGGCGGCCGCCCCGACCGCCGGAATCCAGAGCGGCAGGACGCGCACGCCGTGCGCCGACGGCACCAGGGACGGCCAGAACAGGCTGACGGCCGTCCCGAGCACGAGAGGCGCAACGACGAGCGGCAGGAGAATCCAGAGCACGAACTCCAGGTTGCCGTCGAGCCAGCGGCGCACATCGCCCACCTCGGCCCCTGCGCGGATCCGGTGCTGCTGACAGCTTACAGAATCTGGCCGAGGCGGTCCAGGATCATCTGGTCCGTCAGCGTCTCGACAGGCGCCCTGTTGTCCGTCAGCACGAGGCCAGGTCCGGGCCGCGGCCGTCGCCACGTGGCCGAGAGTCCCTCGGCGACCGGCTGGAGGTAGCCCGGCAGGGCCGCCTGCGCCGGCAGCGCGATCGGCCGCAGGCTCGCCACGATCAGCCTGTTGTAGAGTCCGGGAGCGCGCGAGACGTAGACGTAAGGGAACAAGGTCATCGCCGTGCGCTCGATGGCCTGCAGGAGGGCGGCGTGGCTCGAGACGGCGTTCACGTTGAGCGCCAGCACGCCGTCGCCTGTCAGGTGGGAGCGGCAGAGCGCGAAGAACTGCCGCGTCGTCAGGTAGAACGGGATGTAGATCTCCTGGCTGTAGGCGTCGACGATCATCAGCCGATAGCGGCTCTGGCTGGTCTCGAGGTAGACGCGGCCGTCCTCGTTCATCACCTTCGCCGCGTCCGGCGTGAGGTGGAAGTAGCGCCGGCCGAGAGATACGAGGGTCGGATCGATCTCGACTCCCGTCAGGTCCACCTTGCGGTACGGGCCGACGTCGCGCTGCAGCATGGTCGGAATGGTGCCGGCGGCCATGCCGATCAGGAGCGATCTGACGGTGGTCCCCTTCGGGAAGAGGAACGGCAGCACGAGGTATGCGTCGTAGTAGAGGCCCGTCAGGCGCCGCTTCGTGTAGACCGACTGGATGCCAGCCGCGTCGTTCACCGAAAGCGCCGTCTCGCCGGTCGGCAGGCGGTAGACCTCCGCGAACTGGTACGGCGTCTGCCACTCGCCGATCAGGCCCGGCATCGGCTTGAGAAGCGGCGACTGGACGAGGGGCAGCAGGGCGGGCAACAGCACGAGGAGGCCGAAGGCGAGGCGCCTCGCCATCAGCACGCCCAGCACGATCAAGAGAGCGGCCGAGAGCCAGAAGGTCGCGCGCACGCCGAAGCTCGGGATGATCCAGAAGGCGGGCAGAAAGGTTCCGAGGAGACTGCCGAGCGTCGAGAACGCGTAGAGCGAGCCGGCGCGACGCCCGGACGTCTCGTCGCCCGCGGCGGCCAGCCGGATGGCGAAGGGACTCGCGACGCCGAGCGCCGCCACGGGCGGCATGAAGAGCAGCACGGTGCCGAAGAGCGACGCGATCACCACGCCCGCCGGCGTATCGAGGAGGCCGCCCACCATCGCCCGCAGGAGGGGCTCGGCCATCAGCGGCAGGAGGGCGACGAAGACGCCGGCCCCGAGCGTGATGTAGCCGAGCGTCGCCCGATGGGGCCAGCGGTCCGCGAGCCGCCCGCCCACCTCGTAGCCGATCGACAGGGCAAGCAGGATCAGCCCGATGAGGCTCGCCCAGACGAGCTGCGACGAGCCGAAGAAGGGCTCCATCAGGCGTTCCGCCCCAAATTCCACCGCCATGACGGCGGCGCCGGCACCGAACACGAAGAGGCGCAGGAATCCCGTGGAGACGCCCGTCCTGACGGGTCGGGCCATGGTCACGCTCTCGGACCCAAGTCGGGGCTAGCGGGCACGGTCGATCGCCTTCATGGCCCCTTCGGGGTAGCGCTCGCCCGACACCTCGTCGGGGGAGAAGGCGCCGCCGATGCGCTCGGTCTCCTGCGGTGTCAGTTCGATGTCGATGGCGCCGAGGTTCTCCTCGAGGTAGCGGCGCCGCTTGGTGCCCGGGATGGGCACGATGTCGTCGCCCTGGTGCAGCACCCAGGCGAGGGCCAGTTGCGCCGGCGTCACGCCTCGCTCCCTGGCGATCTCCTCGACGCGCGCGACAAGCACGAGGTTCTGCTTCATGTTCTCCGGCTGGAAGCGTGGCGACATCCGGCGGTAATCTTTCTCCGGCAGGTCTTCCGGGGCGCGGAAGCGGCCTGTCAAGAAGCCCCGCCCGAGCGGGCTGTAGGGTACGAAGCCGATGCCGAGCTCGCGGCAGGTCGGCAGGATCTCCTCCTCCACATGCCGGGTCCAGAGCGAGTACTCGGTTTGCAGGGCGGTGATCGGGTGGATCCCCGCGGCGCGCCGGATCGTCTCGGGCGCCGCCTCGGAAAGGCCGAGGAAGCGGACCTTGCCCTGGCGCACCAGGTCCGACATCGCGCCGACGGTGTCCTCGATCGGCACGCGCGGATCGACACGGTGCTGATAGTAGAGGTCGATGTGGTCCACCTTGAGGCGCCTGAGGCTGTTGTCGCACGCCTCGCGCACGTACTCCGGGCTGCCGTCGACGCCAAGGTGCTCGCCGTTCGGACCGCGCACGTTGCCGAACTTCGTCGCGAGGAAGACCTCGTTGCGCCGGCCGCGGATCGCGCGCCCGACGAGCTCCTCGTTTCTCCCGACGCCGTACATGTCCGCCGTGTCGAGGAAGTTGACGCCGAGGTCGAGAGCCCGCTCGATCGTCCGGATGGACTCCTCGTCGTTCTGGTCGGCATAGAAATCCGACATGCCCATGCAGCCGAGCCCGAGCGCCGAGACCTGGGGACCGTCCTTGCCCAGAGTGCGCATCTTCATGACGTCACGCCCCTTCCAGCCCGCGGGTGCGGGGGCCTGCGCGGCCACCCGTCCGGACGGGCCCAATCGCCTGGTACCTTCCATTGTCCCCCTCGGACCGCCCGCGATCAACCTGACCGGCCGCTAGGCGCGGACGGTGGCGGAAGGTACACTTCGAAGAGCAGGCGCATCGAGGTCCCGCCCCGACCGCCCAGTATCCTCCTGCCCGACCGGAGGTCCTTCCATGCTGTCCATGCCGCAATTCGTGCTTGTCTTTCTCGCCGCCATCGCCGGTGGCATCGTCAATGCCCTCGCGGGCGGCGGCACCCTGATCACGTTCCCCGTCCTCACCGCCGTCGGCCTGCCGGCCGTGGCCGCGAACATGACCAACACCGTGGCGCTCTGCCCCGGATACCTCGGCGGCACCCTGGCGCAACGCCGGGATCTCGTGGGCCAGGAGCGTCGGCTCTGGCGGCTCCTGCCGGCAGGCATCGTCGGCGGCCTCCTGGGCGCCTGGCTCCTGCAGGTGAGTCCCGAGCACCTCTTCCGCTTCCTCGTGCCCTACCTCATCCTGATCGGCACCGTGCTCCTCGCGCTCCAGCCTCGCATCAAGGCCTGGCTTGACCGCAGGGCCGAGCGGCGCGGATCGAGCGCCGGCGAGACCTGGAGCCTGCCGACGATCGGTCTCGCCACCGTCTACGGCGGCTACTTCGGCGCCGGTCTCGGCGTGATCACCCTAGCGGTTCTCGGCCTGACCGTCACGGAGTCCCTCACGCGGCTCAACGCCGTCAAGCAGGCCATCTCATTCGCCACCAACGTGGCGGCGGCCGTCTTCTTCATATTCTCGGGGCTGGTGGTGTGGCCTGCGGCCGTCGTGATGTTCCTTGGCTCGCTGCTCGGCGGCTCGCTCGGAGGACGCCTCGCGGGCAGGGTGAAGCCTGGGCTCCTGCGGCAGATCGTGGTCGGCATCGGCCTTGTGGTCGCCGTCATCTACTTCGTCGTCTGAATGCGGCCGCAGGAATCCGCCCACCACAGGAGGAAGCCCCCGGCAGTTCGCGGGAAGGGGTCGCGCACGCGGCGACGCAGGCGACGGTTCCCTCGCGCGAGGAGGTGGCGGATGTCCAACTTCCCTTGGCGCCGAACGGTGCTGGCGGCATTGTCCGCGTTCGTCCTGGCCGGCTGCGGGGCCCAGCGCGGACCGGCCCCGGACGCGTCGGGCAGCGCCCGAATCAGCGCCCACGTTACCGTCAGCCATGCTGCGCCGGTCACCGCTCCTGCGGCGACGATCGTCTCGCTTGACCTGCGCCCCGTGGCCGCGTCCGTACCGACGCTAGCCCCCTCGACCCACCCCGTCAACGGCTGCAGGCCAGACGTCTTCGGCTTCTGCGTCTCGACACTGCCCCAGTTCTACTGCTGCTCCGCGGCCTACACGGGCTGGAGCCACGTCTACGTCGACGAGACCGTCGACGTGCGC
>DAIBJA010000034.1 GCA_027420455.1 Clostridia bacterium
ACCATGCTGGCCCCGTCGCGCGAGATGCCGGGGACGAGGGCCGTGGACTCCGCGAGCCCGACGACGATCGCCTCGCGCCAGCCGATGTCCTGCAGCGTCCTCTGGCCGCCTCTGCGCGTTCTGCCGCCGATGAAGAGGACGATGCCGTTCACGATCAGCATCACCGAGGCCAAGGCCATGGAGCCGAAGAGCGACTTGAAGAAGCTCTCGAGGAAGAAGCCGAGGAAGATGGCCGGGATGGTGCCCACGAGCAGCAGGTCGAAGAGGTGGCGGTTGGCTTCGACGTCCTCGCCGATGCCGAAAATCCCGCGTACGATATCGATCCAGTCGCGCCAGAAGAAGATGAGCAAGGCGACGGCTGTGCCGAGGTGCAGCACGACGACGAACGGCAGGAAGGCTGGTCCCGTCTGGTTCAGGTGCCAGCCGATCAGCTTCGGGATGATGACATTGTGGCCGACCGAACTGATCGGAAAGAGTTCCGTCAGCCCTTGGATGATGGCGAGAACGATGACCTCGATCGCGTGCAGGCGAAGTCCCCCTCCATGCAGCCCATAGCTTGCGCCATTGCATGCGTTTTCTAGCGCGCGACGGAACGGTCCTGCCGCGGGCGTCCATTTCAGGGAACCTTAACTTGGCCGATGGTGCAAGCCTGCGTTCCTGCGGCGGACGATCGCTCAGCGGCAGGCGTCCCGCCGCCGTATACTAATAGCATGGACAACTACGCTGGTCATAGTTCGACACCGCTCAATGCCGCACAGCTCGAGGCCGTATCCCACGGCGAGGGACCGCTCCTGATCCTGGCCGGTGCCGGGTCCGGCAAGACGCGGGCGCTCACCGAACGGCTCGCGTTCCTGATCGAGAGCGGTCAGGCGCGCCCAAGCGAGATCCTGGCCATCACCTTCACCAACAAGGCGGCACAGGAGATGCGCGAGCGCGTCGCGCGACGCCTGCCTGCCGCCGCCGAGCGGCTCTGGATCATGACGTTCCACCAGGCGTCGGCGCGCATCCTGCGCCGTGAAGCGGAGCGGATCGGCTATCCGCGGGACTTCGCGATCTACGACACCCAGGATCAGCAGCAGGTGCTGCGCGAGGTGCTCAGGCGGCTTAACCTCGACGAGAAGCGCTATCCGCCGTCCGGTGTGCTGCATCGCATCTCCCAGGCCAAGAACGAGCTGTGGGATCCCGACCGCCTCAGAACCTCGGGCGGCTTCCACGAAGAGCAGATCGCCAAGGTCTACGCGGCCTATCAGGAGCGGTTGCACGAACTGGGCGCGTTCGACTTCGACGACCTGATCGGGCGCGTCGTCGAGCTCCTGGAGGGCGATGCCGAAGTGCGGACGCACTGGCAGGAGCGTTTCCATCACCTCTTGGTGGACGAGTACCAGGATACGAACCTCGCCCAGTACCGGTGGGTGCGCATCATGGCCGGAGAGCGGCGCAACATCGCCGTCGTCGGCGACCCGGACCAGTCGATCTACGGCTGGCGCGGAGCCGACATCCGCAACATCCTCGAATTCGAGAAGGATTTTCCGCAGGCGAAGGTCGTGCTGCTGACCGAGAACTATCGCTCCACGGCCCGCATCCTCGCCGCGGCCAACGCGCTCATCCGCCCCAATCGGCTGCGCCGCGAGAAGGAGCTCTGGTCGAGCCTCGGAGAGGGCGAGCCGATCCGCCTCGCCGTGTCCGAGGACGATTGGCAGGAGAGCGAGCTCGTGGCCGGCAGGATCGAGGAGCTGAGGCGAGACGGCAAGCCTTTGAGCGAGATGGCGGTGCTCTACCGCACCAACGCGCAGTCGCGCAGCCATGAGGAGGCGCTCATCCGCCACGCCATCCCGTACCGGCTCGTTGGCGGCCTGCGCTTCTACGAGCGGCTCGAGATCAAGGACCTGCTCGCGTACCTCCGGCTCGTGCACAGCGGGCGCGACGACCTTGCCTTCAGGCGCGCCCTCTCGGCGCCCAAGCGGGGCCTCGGGCCGCAGACGCTCGCGCGCATTGAGGAGGTCGCGGCGCGTGAGCGATTGAGCCTCTTGACGGCGGCGGAGTCCGTGCGCGAGGAGCTTCCCTCGCGCAAGGGCGAGCAGCTCGCCGCCTTCCTCGGCCTGATCGCGGAAATGCAGGCGGCGAAGGATGCCTGGCCCCTTTCGCGCCTCGTGGCGGAGATCGCGGAGAAGTCCGGTTATCTGCCCGCCCTGCGCCACGAGGGGACGATCGAAGCGCAGAGCCGCATCGAAAACGTCGAGGCTCTGATCAGCCGGGCGCGCGAGGCGGAGTCCGAGGCGGTGCCAGAGGTGACAGAGCTCGGCGAGGTGGCGGGCGAGGTCGACGTGCTCGGGGACTTCCTCGCGCGCGTCGCGCTCCTCAGCGATGTCGACGAGGCGGAGGCGCCGACGGGCAAGGTGAGCGTGATGACGTTGCATGCGGCCAAAGGCCTCGAGTTCGACGTCGTCTTTCTGACCGGCCTCGAGGAGGGGCTGCTGCCGCACGCGCGGGCGGTGTTCGAGGAGCGCGAGATGGAGGAGGAGCGCCGGCTCTTCTACGTCGGCGTGACGCGCGCCAGGCTCGAACTCTGGCTGACGCGCGCGCTCAGGCGCCAGCGCCGCGGGGAGACGGTGCCGAGCGTCGCGTCCCGCTTCCTTGGCGACCTGCCGGGGAATGTCGTGCAGGAAGTGGCGCCGAAGTCAGGGCAGGAGCATCTCCTTGCGCCGCATCGCCCCCTGCGCGCCGCAGCCTATCTGGGGCAACCGAGCGCCGATGTCGGGCCCGGCGACCGGGTGCGTCACAAGCAGTTCGGCGAGGGCACGGTCGTGCAGGTCAAGCCGGCGGGCGATGACACCGAGGTCACTGTCGCGTTCAGCGGGGCCGGCCTGCGCCGCCTGCTCCTGCGCTACGCGGGACTCGAGAAGGTGGTGGGCTGATGGACGAGGCTGCGCGCATCGCTGAGCTGCGCCAAAGTCTCGGGCGCTTCATCCAGGCCTATTTTGTCGACGACCAGCCGGAGGTCTCGGATGCCGTCTACGACAGCCTGATGCGCGAGCTGACGGAACTCGAGAGCCGACATCCCGAACTCTACGACCGTGATTCTCCGAGCCAGCGCGTCGGTGGCGGCGCGCGCGCGGACTTCCGCGCGGTCCAGCACGAGCCGCCGCTCCTTTCGCTCGCGAACGCCATGGACCCAGATGAGCTGCTCTCCTTTGACCGGCGCGTCGCGCAGACGGCGGGCGCAGGCCTCGCAGGAGGCGTGGGGCCGTATGTGGTGGAGCCCAAGATCGATGGTCTGACCGTCGTGCTGCACTATGCAGACGGCCGTCTGAGGCTCGGCGCGACACGCGGCGACGGACAGACGGGTGAGGACGTGACGCCGAACCTCCTGGCCATCGAGGCCGTGCCGAAGGAGCTGGCACCGGGTGCGCCGGCGCGGCTCGAGGTGCGGGGCGAGGTGTTCCTGCCGGTCGCAAGCTTCGAGGCACTCAACCGCCAGCGCGAAGCCGAGGAGCGCCCGCTCTTCCAGAACCCGCGCAACGCCGCGGCGGGATCGCTGCGCCAGCAGGACCCGCGTGTGACGGCGAGCCGCGGACTGAGTCTCTTCTGCTACGAAATCCGGGGCGGTGCGACGCCAGGCCGCCAGAGCGAGGCGCTCGAGCTCCTGGCCGGCTGGGGCCTGCCGGTCAACCCCGTCAGGTGGCTCTGCGCGGGGATCGAGGACGTCGTCGCGGTCACCGAGGCATTCGCACCGGAGAGGGAGCGACTCGCCTACGCGGTGGATGGCCTCGTGGTCAAGCTCGACGACCTCGTGCTCAGCCGGCAGCTCGGTTCGACGCAGAAGGCGCCGCGCGCTCAGATCGCGTTCAAGTTCCCGGCCGACGAAGCGGCCACGACGCTCCTCGGGATCGAGGTGCAGGTGGGGCGGACGGGCGCCCTGACGCCGACCGCGGTCCTGACACCGGTGCGGCTAGCGGGTACCACGGTGCAGCGCGCATCGCTGCACAACGAAGACCTCATACGCCAGAAGGACATCCGCATCGGTGACCTGGTGCGCGTGCGCAAGGCTGGCGAGATCATCCCCGAGGTGATCGGAATCGTTCCGGCTGATGGGCATGACGCGCGCCCGCCCTACGCCTTCCCGACCGTGTGCCCGGTCTGCGGCGCCGAGGCCGTGCGGGAGGAGGGGGAGGCGGTACGGCGCTGCAGCAATCCGAGCTGTCCCGCCAAGCTGCGCGAATGGCTTCTGCACCTGGGCAGCCGCGCAGCGCTCGACATCGACGGACTCGGGCCGCGTACGGTGGACCTCCTGCTCGAGGCCGGGCTCGTGCACGAGCCCGAGGACCTCTTCCGGCTGAATGCGAGCGAGCTCGAGAACCTGCCGCGCCTCGGCATGAAGTCCGCAGCCAAGCTCCTGGCGGAACTCGCGGCGGCTCGCACGCGCCCCCTCGACCGGCTGCTCGTCGCGCTGGGCATACCGCACGTGGGCGAGCGGTCCGCGCAGGCGCTCGCCGAGCGTTTCGGCGATCTCGACGCCGTCGCGGCGGCAAGCACGGACCAGCTTGCGGAAGTGGCCGGCATCGGCGCAACGACCGCGCAGGAGATCGCGCGGTTCATGTCCGGCCCAGTGGGACAGCGGCTCCTGGGCTCGTTGCAGGAGCTCGGTTTCCAGCCCGAAGGACCGGCCCGCGAGGTGACCGGCCCCTTGGCAGGTGAGATCGTGGTGTTTACGGGAAGGCTTACGCGGCCGCGCGGCGAGGCTCAGGCGCTGGCGCGCAGTTGCGGGGCGGCCGTTGAGACGGATATCACCCGCCGAACGACCCTAGTTGTCGTGGGCGAGGAGGCCGGACAAAAGCTGGACAAGGCCCTCTCGCTTGGCATTCGGACAATGACGGATGAGGAATTTGGGGCACTGACCAACACTGGCGAAAGAAAGGGATTGACCTAGACCCGGCGAATAGTCCAATCTTGGTTTGATTTTTCGTTGTTCACTGGTTAAGGGGGAACAGGTTTGGCGGAGCTCCTAAGGGTTACGGACCTCCACACCGAATTCCCGACGGACGATGGGCTTGTCAAGGCCGTAGACGGAGTTTCGTTCTCGATCGACGAGGGCGAAACGCTCGGCATTGTCGGCGAGTCGGGCTGCGGCAAGAGTGTCACGGCCTTCTCCGTCATGCGGTTGCTACAGCCGCCTGGCCGCATCGCCTCGGGTTCGATCATGTTCCGGGGCCGCGACCTAGCCAAGATCACGGATGCGGAAATGCGCCAGCTCCGAGGCAACGAGATCTCGATGATCTTCCAGGAGCCGATGACGTCCCTGAACCCTGTCTACACGGTTGGTGACCAGATCGCGGAGACCCTGCTGATCCACCAGGACATCACCAAGAAGGACGCGCTCGACCAGACCATCGACATGTTGCGGCGTGTGGGCATCTCGCTGCCGGAACGGCGCGTGAACGAGTACCCGCATCAGATGTCCGGCGGTATGCGCCAGAGGATCATGATCGCGATGGCGCTCGCCTGCAAGCCGAAACTGCTGATCGCGGACGAGCCCACCACAGCCCTCGACGTGACGATCCAGGCTCAGATCCTGGAGCTCATGAAGGAGCTCAAGGAACAGTACGGCATGTCCATCCTCTTCATCACCCACGACCTGGGCGTCGTCGCCGAGATGGCGCAACGCGTCGTCGTCATGTACGGCGGCCAGGTGGTTGAGGAGGCGGACGTCAAGACGCTGTACCGCCGCCCGTACCACCCATACACGGAAGGACTGCTGAGTTCGATTCCGCGCCTCGATCAGCCGGCCGGTCGCCTGCATACGATCGAGGGCATCGTTCCGAACCCTCTCCACCTGCCGCCGGGCTGCCGCTTCGCACCGCGTTGTCCGTATGCCGAGGACCGCTGCAACGCGGCGCCGCCGGACCTTCGGGACGCGGGCGATGGCACCACTGCGCGCTGCATGATCCCGCCGAGCGAGCGCAGGGAGGTTGAGGCATCGTGAGCGAGCCGCTCGTTTCGGTCAAGAACCTGAAGAAGTATTTCCCTGTGCGCGGAGGTCTCTTTTCGACCGTGCGCGCGCATGTGCACGCGATCGACGACGTCAGCTTCGACGTCTACCAGGGCGAGACGTTCGGCCTCGTGGGCGAGTCCGGCTGCGGCAAGACCACGACGGGCCGCGTGATGCTGCGTCTTGACGAGGCGACCTCGGGCGACGTGATGTTCGAGGGCAAGTCGATCTTCAAGCTCGGCCGCGAGGAGCTCCGCCGTCAGCGGCGTGACATGCAGATCATCTTCCAGGACCCATACTCCTCGCTGAATCCCCGCATGACGGTCGGCGAGATCGTCGGAGAGCCTTTGACGGTGCACCACATCGCGTCGGGCAAGGACAGGGACGAGCAGGTGCGCGGGCTTCTGGAGACAGTGGGACTCTCGGCCTACCACATCAAGCGTTATCCGCACGAGTTCTCGGGCGGTCAGCGGCAGCGCATCGGCATCGCCCGTGCGCTCGCCCTGCACCCGAAGCTGATCGTCTGCGACGAGCCGGTATCCGCCCTGGACGTGTCGATCCAGTCACAGGTGCTGAACCTCCTGAACGACCTGCAGGAGAAGTTCGGCCTGACTTACGTCTTCATCGCGCACGGCCTCAACGTCGTGAAGCACATGTCGACAAGGATCGGCGTCATGTACCTGGGCAAGCTGGTGGAGGTGTCCTCTTCACAGGACCTCTTCGCGCGCCCGCAGCACCCTTACACGGAGGCGCTGCTGTCCGCGATCCCGGTGCCTGACCCGAACCTCAACCGTCAGCGCATCGTGCTGCAGGGAGACGTGCCAAGCCCGGTCAATCCGCCCTCGGGGTGCCGGTTCCACACGCGCTGCGCCTACGCGCAGGAGATCTGCAGGACCGAGGAGCCGCCGCTCATCGACCTGGGCGGCAACCACCAGGTGGCTTGCCACTTCCGCAAGAGCTTTGACCAGCAGCTCTTGAACCGCGCGATCTGAGTCTGCGGAGCAGAGGGGCACCGCCTAGGCGGTGCCCCTTCCTTCTGATCAAATTGAGCCGGGAGGGTTGGTCTTGGCGGAACAGGGAATCGTCGCACGGCTGGCCGCTTTGGCGCGGCTCGAGCTGGACGCGGGCGAGGCGGACACTCTGGAGCGCGACCTGGGAGCGATTCTTGAGCATGTGGAGCGGCTGCGCGCCTTGCGACTGTCGGACGTCGATGCCACCTACTGGACGACGCAGGCGGCGCAGGGCATGCGTCCTGACGAGCATCGCCCGGGGCTGGAGGTGGAGGACGCGCTGTCCTCCGCCGCGGCGCGCGCCGGGCGGTTTCTGCTCGTTCCCGGCATGCGGGAGGATGGGTGATGGAGAGCCTGTACACGGCTGCCGCGCGTCTGGCGCGTGGTGAGGCGAGAGCCGAAGAACTAGTGTCCGAAGCACTTGACCGCGTGGCCGAACGCGAGGAAGATCTGCATGCCTTTCTGACCCTTCTGCCTGAGAGCGCCCGCGACGACGCAAAGGCGAGCGACAGGCGTCGGACGGCCGGCCAGGCGCTCGGCCTGTTTGACGGTATCCCCTGGGCGGCGAAAGACAACCTCCTCACCGAGGGCGTGCGGACGACGGCTGCCTCGAAGATCCTGGGCGACTACCTGCCGCCATATTCCGCGACGGCCGTCCGCCGGCTGGATGAGCGGGGCGCCGTCCTCCTCGGCAAGGCGAACCTGGACGAGTTCGCCATGGGATCGTCCACGGAGTATTCGGCGTTCGGTCCGTCGCGCAACCCTGTCGACCCGACGCGCGTTCCAGGCGGCAGTTCCGGCGGTTCGGCCGTCGCTGTGGCCGCCGGCATGTGCCAGTTCGCGCTCGGTTCGGAGACCGGCGGTTCGGTGCGCCAGCCCGCGGCCTTCTGCGGTGTGGTCGGCGTGAAGCCAAGCTATGGGCGTGTCAGCCGCTACGGGCTGATCGCGTTCGCGTCGTCGCTCGACCAGATCGGCACCCTCACGCGCGACGTGCGTGACGCCGCCCTTGTCCTCGGCGCCATCGCCGGCGAGGACCCGATGGACCAGACGGCGTCCACGGTCGCCGTGCCGGATTACCTCGCGGCCGTGGAGGAGGGCGGGCGCGCTCTCTCCTTCGGCGTTCCGGCGGAGTACCTGCGCGAGGGCGTGGCGCCAGAGATTCGCGCGGAAGTCGAGCGCGTGGCAGCGGCGCTCGAACGGGACGGGCTGAGGCGGCGCGACGTGTCGCTGGCGCACACCCAGTACGCGCTTGACGCCTACTACATCATCGCTCCAGCCGAAGCCTCGTCGAACCTGTCGCGCTTCGACGGCATGCGCTACGGGCCGCGGGCCGAGGCGCAGGATCTTCTCGAGGCATACCGGCGCAGCCGCGGGCAAGGGTTCGGACCAGAGGTGAAGCGACGTATCCTGCTCGGTACCTACGTGCTCTCCGCAGGCTACTACGACACCTACTACCTCCAGGCGCAGCGCCTTCGCACGCTGCTGCGCCAGGAGTTCCTCGCGGCGTTCGAGCAGGTGGACTTCCTCCTGACGCCGACGACGCCGACGACGGCGTTCCGCTTCGGCGAGAACACCGCCGATCCGCTCGCGATGTATATGGCCGACGCCCTTACGATCCCCGCGAACCTCGCCGGCCTGCCAGCGATCTCCGTGCCCGGTCGTTCGAGCCAGGGACTGCCGGTCGGACTGCAGGTGATGGCTCCGCCCATGCGCGAGGACCTCATGCTGGCGGCAGCCGCGACGCTCGAGGAGGTGGCCGCGCGATGAGCGACTTCGAGACGGTGATCGGCCTCGAGGTGCACATTGAGCTGCAGACGGAAAGCAAGATGTTCTGCAGTTGCGCGAACCGCTTCGGCGATCCGCCGAACACGAACATCTGCCCGGTCTGTCTCGGCCTGCCAGGTGCCCTGCCGCGCCCCAACGCAGCCGGTATCGACGCCGCGATCCGCATGGCGCTCGCGCTCGGCTGCCGGGTAGCGAAGCGCAGCAAGTTCGATCGCAAGAACTACTTCTACCCCGACCTGCCGAAGGGTTACCAGATCTCGCAGCTGGACGAGCCGATCGGAGCCGACGGGCAGGTGGAGGTACCTCTAGGCGGTTCGGTGCGGATCCTGCGCGTGCAGCTCGAGGAGGACGCCGGCAAGCTCCAGCACGAGGCGCAGGGGGCCGTCGTCGACTTCAACCGGGCCGGCGTGCCTCTCCTCGAGATCGTCTCGGCCCCGGACCTGCGTTCGCCCCAGGAGGCGAGAGCCTACTGGGAGGAGATCCGGCGCATCGCCCTCGCGCTCGGTATCTCAGATGCCCGCATGGAGGAAGGCTCCGTGCGCGCTGACGCCAACATCTCGCTGCGCATTGCGGGCAGCGAGGAGCTGAACCCTCGTGTCGAGATCAAGAACATGAACAGCTTCCGCTTCCTCGAGCGTGCCCTCGCCTACGAGACCGAGCGCCAGACCGGGATCTACCGGCAGGGCGGGCGCGTCGAGCAGGAGACCCGAGGCTGGGACGACCCGCGCGGCGTCACGTTCTCGCAGCGCAGCAAGGAGGAGGCGGAAGACTACCGCTACTTCCCGGAGCCAGACCTCTTGCCGTTTGCCATAGACCCTGGCCACGTCGAAGAATTGCGGGCGTCTCTGCCCGAACTTCCCGCCAGGCGCCGCCAGCGTCTCGTGGCACTCGGTCTGCAGGAGGAGCAGGTGCGTCTCATCGCGGAGAGTGGCGGGCGTACCGCCTTCTTCGACGGCGCCATGGCGGCTGGCGGCGACCCGGGCGAGGCGGCCAAGTGGATCTGCGGCGACCTGGCGCGGCTCGAGAACGATGGTCGCTTCGATTTCGGCCAACCGGCGTTCCCGGCTGCTGAACTGGGCGAGCTCCTGGGCGCGGTCGCCAAGGGTGAGCTCACCGGTCCGGGCTCGAAGCAGGTTGTGCAGCTGCTGGCGCGGCGCGGCGGGACCGTCGCGAGCGCCATCGCGGAGCTCGGACTCGGCAAGATCGACGACCTCGAGGCGGTGCGCGCCGAGGTGCGGCAGGTCCTGGCGGAGCAGCCCAAGGCGGTCGCCGATCTCGCGGCCGGAAAGCAGCAGGTTATGGGCTTCCTCGTCGGGCAGGTGATGCGCCGCACGCGCGGGCGCGTGGCACCGGATGTCGCGAGCCGCCTGATCACGGAGGAAGTGGGACAGTAGTGCAGGCAGAGGTGGAGATCACCGGGCTTGGCCAGGCTGGCGAGGGCGTCGGCCGCCACGAGGGCCTCGTGCTCTTCGTGCCCGGCGCCGTGCCGGGAGATCGCTGCCTCGTGGAATGGGAACACGGTCGCAAGCGGATGGCGCGTGCCCGCCTCCTGCAGGTGACGCAGCCGAGTCCGGACCGCGTGGCACCACGCTGTCCGGCCTTCGGCGTCTGCGGCGGCTGTCAACTCCAGGCGATCGGTTACGACCGCGAGCTCAGCGAGAAGCGGCGCATCGTCGAGGACGCGCTGCGCCGCATCGGGCACATCGATGTCAGGGTGCCGCCGACGATCGGATCCGGCGAGGCGTATGGCTACCGCGCAAAGGTGAGCTGGCCGATCCGGCAAGGCCGCGAGGAACCGCGCATCGGCCTATTCGCGCAGGAGAGCCACTCTGTCGTGGAGCAAGACAGCTGCGATGTGTTGGCGCCTCCTCTCAGGCGTCTGCCAGAGCTCCTGCGCCAAGGCATGCGGGACCTTTCGCTCACGGCCTGGGACGGGCGTTCGGGCCTCCTGAGGCATGCCGTCGCGCGGCGCGCGCGGACGGGCGAGGTTATCCTGACGCTCGTCGCGACAGCGCCGGAGCCGCGTCTCGCGCAGCTGGCCGAGCGGCTGATGGCGGCGATGCCAGAGCTCAGGGGAGTGGCCCTCAGCCTGCACGACGGGCAAGGCAACCGAGTGCTCGGGGGACCGGCCCAGATGCTGGCGGGCGAGGGGGAGATCGAGGAGACGATCCTCGGCTTGCGCTTCCGCGTCGGGCCCACGAGCTTCTTTCAGGTGCATCCTGCCGCAGCGGAGAGGCTCTTTGCGACGGTACTTGCGTGGGCGGGCGCAGGCGAAGGGCGGGAGGCCCTCGACCTCTACACCGGCGTGGGCGTGCTGGCGCTGCTGCTCCAGCGGGCCGGCTACCAGGTGCGCGGCATCGAGTATGACGAGGAGGCCGTTTCGTTCGCCAGGCGCAACGCGCAGCTGAACGCACTTGCGGCCTCGTTCGTCCCAGGCGACGCGCAGGAGGCGGACATGCCGGTGCCCAGGGCGCTTCTGACCCTCGACCCGCCCCGAGGCGGCGCGCCGCGGCTGGCGGAGCGCCTGGCGGCAGACGGACCCGAGCGGGTGATCTACGTCTCCTGCGATCCCGCCACCCTTGCGCGCGATGCGGCCACGCTGGTTGCGGGGGGCTACAGCGTGGGACGCGTGCAGCCCTTCGACCTTTTCCCGCGCACAGCGCACGTCGAGACGGTGGCCGAGTTCCTGCGCTGAGACGCGGGCGCGATCAGCGACGAACCGAGCCTAGCGCAGCTTGTACGGCGCCCAGCACGTCGTCGAGCGGTGCGCCCTCCTGCGCCATGCGTTGCAGCAGACCGCCACGGTGCCAGCGCTCTGCGAGCTCGACGGGCCCAGGCACCCGCACCCTGTAGGCGGACAGGGTGCGTTCCGCGGTGTCCGACGCCTCGCGCAGGATCCAGTCGCTCATCAGCACCAAGGAGAACGCGCCGAGCAACGGCTCGGGACCTTCGAGCGCAACGTTCTTCGACGCGAGCAGCGGATGGGCCAAGAGGAGACGCCGAGCGTCAGTCGGCCCATCTTCGGCCGCGTAGCGGATGTGGCGCACGCCCGAGACGACGGCCGCGCCCAGGCACATCGCACACGGCTCCAGCGTCGTGTAGAGAATGCCTTCGTAGAGATGCTCCTCGGGCGCGGCATCGAGGAGCACGTTCATCTCCGCGTGCGCCAGTCGCGTATGCCCGAGCGCGCTGGAGCCTCCTGAGACGTACACCTGGTTTCGACCGCGATGGCGAACTTCTCCCGCCTTTGACGCGAATGCCGCACCAACAGGCACCGAGTTTTCCCGGTAGGCGGTCCAAGCCTCCTCACAGGCGGCGAAGCCAGGCGGGACTCATCCGCATAGCGGCGCCTCCACCTGGACGACGACACCCGCCCAGGATTACGCTTGCGCTGTGGCAGCCATTCTCTGCCACGTTCCATCTTCCTGCGGCTTCCCCCGCGGCTCTGGCCGCGGTCATCCCTTGTACGGAGTGGGACGCGCGGCGAAGGCCGGAACGCATGGGCTCTGCGCTGCGCAGGGAGCCTGCCGCCGGGCAGTCCCGGCTCGGCCGTGCGTCCGGGATCTGCGGAGGCGAGGAGGGGTGAATGATGCGCTGGGGGAGCATGGCAGCCGCATGCGCGGCGGCCCTCATGCTGGCGGGGTGTGCCGGCACGACGGTGGAGGGGCTGGCGCACCGCCCCGGCCGAGTGGTCCAAGCAGAGTTTCTCGGCGCGACGGCGGCACCGCAGGGCACGGCCGTGCAGTTCCTGAACGCAAGGGATGGCTGGGTCGGCCTCGAGACCCTGGTCCCGGCGACGGGCGCCGTCCTCTTGGGCAGCACCGTGCTGATGCGCACCACGGACGGCGGCGTCAGCTGGACGAGGGCCGCCAAGGTGCCTGGATCGATTCTGGCGATCGACTTCCTCTCCGCCCGCCACGGCTTCATCGTGGTCCAGGCTGGGGGAGCGCTGCGGCTCCTCGTCACGAGCGATGGGGGAACAGCCTTCCGGACGCTGTCGCAGCCCAAGGGAGACGCCTCTGCAGTCGAACTGCGCTTCGCATCGCCGTCCAGGGGCTTCCTCGTCGTCGGCGGCGACATGGATGTGACAACGGACGGCGGCAGGACGTGGCAGAGCAGAGCCATCGCGCTGCCGGCCGCGGGGTCGGGTGCGGCTCCCGCTCTGCAGGTGGCGCCGTACTTCCTGAGCGCCAAGGACGGCTTCGTGGCGCAGTACGGTGCCGTCTACCGCACGCGTGACGGCGGGCGGTCCTGGCAGGCGGTCTATCAGCTTCCGGCCGCGCTCGCGTCATCCGGCGGCGGCCAGGCCGCTGGTCCGACCACGTTCGTCGGCACGGAGACTGGCTATGTGATCATGGGAATCCCGAACTGCTGGGCGGGCGGCTGCCCCGACGTGGTCCTGCGCACCGGGGACGGCGGCGCCACCTGGCAGCCTGTGTCCTACGAGATGCAGGGCACGCTGCCAGGCATCGACGCACCGCCGGGCGGGCCGCCCGGCGGCAGCACTGCACTGGTCGGCTGGGGTCGCGAAGGTGTCGCTGCGGCGACGATGCGCGGCCTCTTCGTCAGCCGCGACGGCGGGGTGCACTGGCTGCCGGCGGGCAGAGGCGAGACCGCCTTCGCGACGGTCTACACCGTGCTCGCCACGGCACCGGGGGGCGGCGCTCTCGCCACCGGCAACGCGTATCTCGTCCGCGTCCCGGTTGCGGGACCACTGCAGGCGCTCTGGCCGGCGCCGGCGCCGGCAGAGATGGACTCCTTCGGCGCGCGGGACGGCATCGGCCTTGAACTGCAGCCGGTGCCAGAGATCCTCGCGACATCGGACGGAGGACGCACGTGGCGGCCGATGGCGGTGCCGGTGCTGCCGAAGGGCGGCGCGGCACCTACCGATATCGCCTTCGCGGACAGGCGACATGGCTGGGCCTTCTTCGCGTTCGTCGGTTACGCGGAGCTCTACGCGACCGCTGACGGCGGCAGGAGATGGCATGCGCTCGACATCGGTTCGGCCTCGTATCCGCAACTCTTCTCTGGCCGTCAAGGTCTCGTGCTGACGGAAGGCGCGGATGCGCCGAGCCTGCTCGTGACCTCCGACGGAGGTGGGCATTTTCAGACCCGCCCTTTGCCGAAGGGCTTCCCGACGTATGGCATGATCGCCTTCGCATCCCCTGCGCTCGGCTACGCGGCGGACCAGCAGAGGCTGTGGGAAACCGCTGACGGTGGCCGCAGCTGGCACCCGATCGCCCTGCCGCAGGTGGCAAAGCAGCCCTATGAGATCACGGAGCTGGCGGTGGACCGGCAAGGCGATCTCTGGCTCAGGCTGACTCTCCAGGGACCAAAGCAGCCGGAGCGCATCGATGTACGGTCGACGACAGGCGGCTGGCGACAGATCTCCCTGCCGCCTGTGATCTCGGGCAGCTCGTACCTGCAGTCCCTGGACGCGCTCTCGGCGCGGGCGGCCCGTCTCCTGACGCCAGCCGGCATCTTCGAGACTAAGGACGGCGGCCGGGTCTGGCGCAACATCACATGGCCCAGATCCCTTGACCGCCTCGGGAAATCTTCTGGGCAGGTCCGGGGACGGCGTCACCGCCGCGGCACGTAGCGTGAGAGGATGACGCCGAGGGGATCGGAGGTGGCGTCGACGCGTCCGATCACCACCATGTGCGGTGCGGCGAGCTCGGGCGTCGAGTCGAAGAGCAGGGGATAGGTCTGGTGGAGGACGGCGACGGCCTCTGGGCCGTAGATGCCGAACGGAAAGGCGAAGGCGGTCGGCTGCGGCAGTCCGATCGCCCGGAAGGTGTTCGCCTCCGCCTGGACGTCGAGTTCGATCTCCTGGGCAAAGGCCGCAGGGGTCTGACCAGGCAACGGGTTGACGAGGTCGGCCGCGTAGCCCGTCTGTCCCTGCCGGTAGCTGTGCATGTCATAGGTGTGCGCCTCGATCGACCAGAGGCCGCTCTGCCATAGCCGCCTGACCTGGCCTGGCGTCATGTACCCGGGCAGGCCAAGCCTGCGGCCGATGATGAACGCGACAGCCGGGATATGCAGGCTGCGCGTGAGCGGCAAGGCGTACTGGTAGACCGATGACACGCCGTCGTCGAAGGTCAGGAGGACGGCGCGGGGCGGCAGCGGGGCGGCGGTCTCCTCATAGGCGGCAAACGCCTGCAGCGTCACGAAATGATAGGCGTGGTCGCGCAGGTACTTGAGGTCACCCGCGAGCTGCTGCGGCGTGACCCAGAATGGCTTCTTCGGCCCGATACCGTGGTAGACGAGCACGATCGGGCCCGCGTCGGGCAGCGAACGAGGCGATGCCTTTCTCGCTGCGCCGGCGGCCGGCGCAGCCAAAGACAGCGCGAGGAGCAGAGCCACGAGCCCATGAACCCGCACGCGATGCATGCTGCCACGATAGCAGGCGGGGCGGACGCTGTCGAGCGGGGTCCTAGCCTACGCTCTGGCCATAGCTGCGAGCGATTTCTGTCCAGATCTCGGCCACCGGACCTACGAACGGTGTGTCGCCGCGCCGGGCGATCGCAGTTATCCGATCCGGCAGGGAGATGTCTGTGACCTCGAGCCTCGTGAGCTTGCCCTGGACGATATCGGCCTGCACCGTGGTATAGGGAAGGAAGGCGAGGCCAAGGCCCGCAAGGGCCATGGAACGGACGCCATCGAGAGAATCGAGCTCCATCGCGCGGTGCATGGGACCGGCCACCTGTTCCGCCGTGCCATAGACCTGCGCCCAGAAGTCGCTTTCGCGGTAGTAGGTGAGGAGAGATGCCCCCTGCAGATCGCTGGCGCGGAGCGGCTCCTTGCGCCGTGCCAGGGGATGGTCGGGCGGCGCCACGAGACAGATCGGCTCGCGCAGCACCACTTCTGCCGTGAGATCGACCTGGTGCACCTCGAGCCGCACCAGCGCCACGTCTACCTGCCGCGCGGCCAGGAGGGCCAGAACCTCGACGGAGCGCCCGGTGCGCACGCGCACGTCGACGCCCGGATGGGCGGCGATATAGCCGCGCAACACCTGCGGCAGAATGTGGGTGGCGGCCGACGCTGCGCAGCCCAGGGCGAGCGAGCCGCTGCGACCCAAGAGGTACTGCGCGATCGAGCGGCGGCCCTGGTCTATGCTGTCGAGTCCGGAGCGCGCGTAGCCGAGGAAGAGAACTCCGGCCGGTGTCAGGTGGACGCCCCTGCCGGTGCGGGTGAAGAGCCCGGTTCCAGCCTCGCGCTCTAGCGCGGCCATGCGATGACTTACGGTCGGTTGGGCAAGGAAGAGCAGCTGTGCCGCACGGCTGAAGCTTCCGCTTTCGGCGACGGCGCGGAAGATGCGGAGGTCGGTGAGGTCCAGGATCATCCCTGCCTTCCTGGATTGGCCGTGAGCCCTTCGGCCCTCGTGGGCCCATATCCTGCAGCGACCGGCAGGAGGCTGCGGGGTGCAGCGCTAAACTTGAACCAGCATCGCATCAGGGGGCAAGAGAGCTTGCACATCGTGCTCGTCCATCCCGAGATCCACCAGAACACGGGAAACATCGCGCGCACCACGGTAGCCATAGGTGCCGACCTGCACCTCGTCAAGCCGCTCGGGTTTTCGCTCGAGGATCGCTATCTGAGGCGCGCCGGCCTCGATTACTGGCCGCAGGTTCGCCTCCATGTGCACGAGACGCTCGAGGAGCTGCTGCCGGGGCCGGAGGAGTACTGGCTCTTCTCGGCCCACGGGCGCCCGTTCGGCGACATCGCCTTCGGGGACGACCCCTGGCTCTTCTTCGGTCGGGAGAGCCAGGGACTCGAGCCCGAGATCATCGCCGCCCATCCCGGTCGCCTGCTGCGCCTGCCGATGCGCGCGGGGGTGCGCTCGCTCAACGTGGGCAACGCTGTCGCGGTCGCCGCCTATGAGGTGCTGCGCCAGAACGGCTACCCCGGTCTCGCCTTGCGCGAGGAGTGAGATGCGCATCCTCGTCACGGCCGATACGCACGGGCCACGCCATCGCCTGCCGCCTTGGCTGCTCGACGCGGCGAGCGCGGCGGACCTCGTGCTGCACGCGGGCGACGTCTGCGACCTGGCGACACTGGAGACGTTGGCGGTGCGTGCGCCGGTCTACGCCGTGCGAGGCAACCGGGATCTCGACCTGCCGCTGGCTGAGAGCATCGTCCTTTGGGTCGAAGGTGTCTCGGTCGGGATCGTGCACGGCCACCTGGGCCCCGGAGCGGACACGCCCGAGCGTGCCTGGCGAAGTTTCCAGCCACAGCCCGACGTCGTCGCGTTCGGCCACAGCCACCGTCGCCTGCTTGAGCGGCGCGGGGCGGGCTGGCTCGTGAATCCCGGTTCTGCCACGAGACCCAAGGACGGGATGGCGGCGGCGCTCGTGCTTACGGTGCATGACGGGAGGATTGCCTGGCAGCCGATCGGAGCAGGCGGCTTCCTGTAGCTCTACAGGCTGCCGAGACGCTTCTGGGCCTCAGCGAGCAGAGTCGCCGCCGGTAGCGGCAGAGCACCCTGCGCCTGTACGGCGCTGCCGCCGCCACGACCGCCCAGAGCCGCGGTGAGCGCCCGGAGCGCGTCGCCGAGGTGCGGCCCGTCGCCCGCGGGCCGCTGCAGGACGATGGCTCCCAGTTCGTCCTTGCTGCCGGTAAGAACGGTCAGCGGCACGCCGCGCGCGGCAAGGCGGGCGGCGAGATCTCGCAGATCGTCGGGGCCGCGGTCGGGGAAGGCGAGGAAGACGCTCCCGCCTCCCGCAGCCAGGCGATCGGCCTCGAGATCGAGCAGCTGGCGTCGCTGGCGCAAGGCGAGATTGCGCAGGCGGTCGAGTTCTCCGAGGCGCATCTCCACCGTGGCTGCCGCCTCAAGAGGCGCCACGCCGACGCGGGCGGCGATGCGGTCGAGTTCCTGCGCACGGCGGGCGTAGTCGAGCCGCGCCCGCTCTCCGGCGTAGAAGCGGATGCGGAAGCCGTCATGCACGGCCTCGGCTGGATAGAGCTTGATGAGTCCCACCTCCGCCGTCTGGCGCGGGTGGGTGCCGCCACAGGCCGAGCGGTCGAAGTCCTGCACCTCGACGATGCGGTAGGGAGGGGCCACCTGCGGAGGTTTGCGCAGGCCCAGCGTGTCGAGATCGTCGGGCTGAGCCCAACGCACGGTGATCGGGCGGTTCTCGCGTATAATCTCGTTGGCACGTGCCTCCGCGCGCTGCATCTCCTCCGCACTGGGCGGCGTGCGCCCTGCGATGTCGAAGGTGGAGACATCCTGGCCCATGTGGAAGGAGATCGTGTCCCTGCCGGTCACCTCGAGGAACGCACCGGAAGCGATGTGCTGGCCCGCGTGCTGCTCCATGTGGTCCTGGCGGAGAGCGAAGTCGATTTGCCCGTCCACCTCGCCCACGACGTCGCCCCGCACGAGGTGCCAGACGCGACCCTGGTCGTCTGCCTGGACGTCCTCGACAGGAACCCCCGCGAGGAAGCCGCGGTCGGCCGTCTGGCCACCCGATTCCGGGTAGAATGCGGTGTCCTGCAGCTCCACCCAACGGCCGCGGGCATCTTCCCTGCGATTCGTGACGCGGCTGTGGAAGGCACTGAGGTAGGAGTCGTCGTAATAGAGGCGCATGACCGAGGCTCCTTTGACATAACCGATTCATTGCGAGACTTTGGCACGGCGGTCGAGATCACCTGCCGATGGGAGGTCGTAGGGGCATGCGTTGCCCCGCATGCGGTTACGCGGATTCCCGCGTTCTCGATTCCCGGCCCACACAGGACGGCCTGGCTATTCGCCGTCGCCGGGAGTGCCCCAAGTGTCTGCGCCGCTTCACAACGTACGAGCGGATCGAGGAGGCGCCACTGCTGGTCGTCAAGCAGGACGGGCGCCGCGAAGGCTTTGACCGCCAGAAGATCCTGCATGGGCTGATGACGGCTTGCGAGAAGCGTCCCGTGCCGATGGCCAGGCTTACGGCGATCGCCGACGATGTCGCCCGTGCCGCACACGACGAAAGCGACGGCGAGGTGGCCAGCCGGTGGATCGGCGAACAGGTGATGCAGCGGCTGAAGGAGGTCGACGAGGTCGCCTACGTGCGCTTCGCCTCCGTCTATCGGGCGTTCGCCGACGCGGAGAGGTTCCGCGAGGAAGTCGAGCGGCTCACCAGACGCGAGCCATGAAGGCTCTGCTCTTCGATCTCGACGGCACCCTGACCGATACCCTGCCGCTCGTCATCGCAGCCTTGAACGCCGCTCTGGCACCGGTCTGGGGTGCGCCGCGCAGTCCGGAGGAGGTGCGACGCCTCTTCGGCCCGCCGGAGGGGCAGCTGATCGCCGCCGAGGCACCCTCGGATCCCGACGCGGTGGAACGCTTCTATCGCTACTATCGCCAGCACCACGCGCGCGAGGCGAAGGTGTTCGCGGGTGTGCGCCCGGTCCTGTCGACGCTGGTGGCGCGCGGCCTGCGCCTTGGCCTCGTCACGAACAAGGGCCACCGCTCGGCGATGATCACGCTGGAGGAAGCGGGGCTGCGCCGCTTCTTCGAGACTGTCGTCGACGGCGACGTGGTGGCGCGCCCCAAGCCTGCGCCCGACGGAATCCTGCTCGCCCTGGGGCGCCTTCAGGTCTCGGCCTGCGACGCCGCCTATGTCGGCGACATGCCGAGCGACCTCGCCGCGGCGAAGGCAGCTGGTGTGGCAGCCTTGGCCGCAGGCTGGAGCCGCACGCCGGCAGATGCAGAAGCCTGGGACTTCATCGCCCGCCACCCCGACGACCTCTTGCGTCAGGTGCTGCATAGGCCCAGCGCCACCTGACGGGGAACGAGCTGTGGCCTATGATGGGGTCGAAGGGGGAAGGAGACCAAATGGCCATGCAGGATCAGTTGACGCTCTACAGTCTGCACGGGTGCCCCTACTGCGCCATCGTGCGGTTGCGTCTCGGGCAGCTCGGTCTCAGCTACAACCTGCGCGAGCAGCCGGCGAAACGGGCGGACCGCCACGAGGTCATCGAGGTCTCCGGCCAGGAGACGGTGCCTGTGCTGGTGATCGCTCGCGAGGGCAAGCCGGACGAGGTGCTCGCGGATGAGAACGACATCCTGCGCTACCTCGACGAGGCCTATGCCCCGCGCAGCACAGCGGAGGATTCCGAACCCTGGGGCGAGGCCGATGGTCGGGCACTCCAGTCTGCCGTCGAGAACCTCGAGGATCTCGGCCTGCAGCTCCAGGAACTCGCGCAGGGGTCTGCCCTATCCGGCGAGACCGACCGGGCCAACGTGCTCATGGCTGCAGCCGGCCACGTCACCCTGGCGCAGCGCTGGGCAGCGAACCAGCTCGCGTCCCTCTAGGACATTCTCAGGGAAGGGGCCCGCCGTGTAGCGGCGGGCCCCTTCCTCACAGGACAAGCAGTCACGTCCCGCTCACGTCCCTCGGCAGGAGGGACAGAGTCCGTAGAAATCGAGCGTGTGGCCGGTCACGGTCACACCCGTCGCCTCGGCGACGTGCGCCTGCTGCTCCGGGGCGACGCCGCACCCCTGGACCTCCCAGACGCGCCAGCACCCGGTGCAGATGACGTGATGGTGATGGTGATCCGAGCAGAAGACGTAACGTCCTTCGGATGCCTCTCCATGCTGGTCCCTGATGGTGTAGACCGCCCCGACCTCAGCGAGCAGGGCGAGCGTGCGATAGATCGTCATCAGGCCCACGGGCGGCTCCACCTGCGCCAAGCGCTCCTGCAACTCGCGCGCCGTGAGAGCGCGCCGGGAACCGAGGAGGGCAGATGCGATCCGACGGCGCTGAGGCGTCACCGTGTGGCCAGCGCGCAGGAGGAGGTTCGCCGTCCTCTCCAGGAGAGCCCTGTCCTCTGCTTGCGTACTGCCACCTCCATTGCAGCGGCCGCGCTCAGCGTGGGTGCTGCAGCAGGAGATCCCGGATTCGCTGCGAGACGAAGACAGCCTCCTCGTACGGGCGCTGCCAGATGTTGCGGCCAAAGATGAGTCCTGTCGCGCCAGCCTCGAGCACCTGGCGGGCCTTCTCGACGACCTCGTCGGCGCTGCCCTTCTCGCCCCCGGCGAAGATGACGAGCGTATGCCCGGCGGAGCGGACGATCTCCCGCAGCATCTCGCCTGTTTCGGCCGACGTCATGGCGTTGTACGGTGCCGGCGCGCGCTTGATCTTCTCGGCGTCGAACTTCGGCACGTTGAGCTTGACCACGTCCGCGCCGAGTTCCTGGGCGACCCGCGCCGCATAGTCCACCGCATAGTACGAGTCCTTGCCGCCGCGTGCGTCGACGGCAGCCCCGCGCGGGTACGACCAGACGACGATCGGCATGCCGTAGCGCTCAGCGTCCTGGCGCACCTGGGCGAACTGGCGGAAATCCTCGTCCTGGCGCGAACTGCCGACGTAGAGCGTGTAGCCGACGGCGTCGGCGCCCAGCCGGACCGCATCCTCGACGCTGGCGTTGAGCGGCGAGATGGGTGCCTCGTCGCTCGGGATCTCGGTCTTTCCGTTGAGCTTGAGTACCAGGGGAACCTTGCCGGCATAGGCAGGCATGAACTTCGCCGCTGTGCCGATCTGCATGGCGATGCCGGAATAACCCCCGGCGGCCGCGATACGGAGCTGGAACTCGATGTCGGTCGAGGGTGGGTTCGGGAAGAAGTCCCGAGGTCCGTGTTCGAGTCCCTGGTCGATCGGCAGGAGCAGGAGGGTGCCGTTCGCCGGTCCGGAACCGTAGCAGAGGCGCTCGAGCCGCGTCCGCTTGCCGGTCGGGAGGCTGAGGTCCTTGAGGCCGATGGCCAACGTGGATCGCTCCTTCGCACGTTTCTCATCTCACTATAGTGGACCCGGCCAGCCTGTCAAAGCACAGCTGGTCTGACAGCCATGCTAGAATCAGGGCACGCAAGGGAGGGGAGCGCACGTGCCGAGATTCAACCGCGAGATCAAGGAGAGCGTGCAGCGGACGCTTCCGCTGGCGTTCACCCGTCCGGAGGATCCGCTGCTGGGGGCTACCTTCGTGGGCATCCTCATCAAGGATGGCGAGGTCAGGGTAGACGACGCGGTGCTGCACGGGCGCAGCGATGTGGAGCGAGGGATCCGCTTTTCCGGCACGAGCGACGGGCTCACGCCTGATGAGCGTTGGACCGTGGTCTTCGTCGCAATGAAAAAGGGCCCGGAGGGCCTCGCCTACCAGGGGGCGAGCTGCGCTCCGCTGTGGATAGACCGGGAGCATCGACGCGGATACCGCGACATCCCGCGTTCCGTGAACGCCATGTCCGACGCCATCGCCGGCTTGGTGGATGTCGCGGAGCTGAGCGACCAGGACCGCAAGGCATTGGCCGAGGTGTTACGCGAACGCGGGCGCGACGTCTGGCTTTGCACCGCCGACAACCGGCGCCGCCTGCTCGGTGAGGATCTCCTGAGACCGGAGTAGTACTGGGCTCTCTGGGTCCAATGCCTGTGGTACGATGCGTGCATCGGGCCCTGCGGCCCAGTTCCCGGCGTTAGGAGCATCCACAGTTGTTGTCCACTCCGGTGCGAGGACAGAACCTTGAGGCAGCTCCGATCTATCGCCCGGCCAACGTGGTGGTGCTGTCCCTGACGACGGCGCTCATCGTCGTGGCACTCTATACCTGGTACCCCGTGCTGCCGGTTATCCTGCAGCACCGCGGCGCTTCCAGTTTCGCCGTCTCGACGGTCTATACGCTGATCGCCCTGGCGGCCGCCCTGCTGCAGCTGCAGGGCGGCCGCCTCGCGGACCGCTTCGGCCGCAGACTTCTGCTTGCCTTGCCGACCTTTACCGCCGCAGTGCTCTACGGGGTCGTCTGGTGGTCTTCCGACTGGCAGGTTCTCGCCATCGCACTGATCATCATGAACGCCAGCGGCGCGCTGCAGAGCCCGTCCTTCACTGCCTTGACCGCCGAGTCCGTGCCGCCGTCGCATCGCGCCCAGGCCTTCTCGACCTTCCAGTTTGCGACGGGACTTGCGACCTTGGCCGGTCCTGCGATCGGAGCCATCCTCCTGCCGACGCTTGGGGTGCGTCCCCTGATGGCCATGACCGCGATCGCCTCTTTGGCCGCCGCCGTAGTCCGGATCACGATGCTGAAGGATACCAAACGCGGGCGCCCGTCACAGCCTTTTCACATCCGGCATGCCTTCAGCGGCCGGTTGCGCCACCTCACGATGGCGTCGACGGCGTTCCTGGCCGTGGCCGCACTCACGGTCAACGGTCCCTTTATCGCACTCTACGCCCATAACGAGGGACACCTCACCTCGTCTATCGTGAACCTGCTCTTCTCAGTCGGCTGGCTGCCGGCGGTGGTGCTCTCGTTCTGGCTCGGGCGGCGCATCGAGGCGTTCGGGTCCGCGCGCGCCCTCGGAATCGGGGTGGCGGGACATCTCGGCATCCTGGGCGTCTGGCTCCTGCTGCGCGGCGCGTTCCCGATGATGATCGCCCTGGCGTCGTCGTTCCTCTTCTATCAGCTTGCTGTCATCGCCTGGGGCACCCTGCGCATGGAACAGGTCGGGCAGGAGAACGCGGGAGCGGCGCTGGGCGCGATCGGCACGGTGGCGGGCATCGTCTCCGCCGGCGGGCCCATCCTCGGAGGCGCTTTGGGAAGTTTCCTGGGTCCCTATGCCGCCTTCCTGCTCGCGGGCTTGATGGGCGCCTGGACCCTGCTGGCTCTGCGGCGCCTGCCTGAGGTATGACCCTTGAAGAGATGCTCGACGCCGTCGGGGACGCGTATGGCGACCTCGGCGGCTGGTGGCCCGCGGATAGCCCTTTTGAGGTGGCGGTCGGCGCCTTCCTCGTGCAGGCGGTGACCTGGCGGCAAGCATCCCAGGCGGTGACGGCTCTCATGCGAGCCGGACTTCTGACACCCGCTGCATTGGCGGGCGCATACCATGGCGACGTCGCGGCGCTGATCCGACCGGCTCTCTACCATCAGCAGAAGGCCCGCTACCTCCAGCGCTTCGCCGGCTTCGTGCGGGATGAGCTCGGGGGCGACATCCTGACGCTGCGGACCGTGCCCTCGGCAGAGCAGGAGAAGCTCCTCCGGAGGCTGCCAGGCATCGGTCAGGAGACCGCGGCTGCGATCATGGCCTACGCGCTCGGTCAAGCAGTGCCGGTCTTGGACGCCTACGCGCTCCGCATCCTGCCGCGCATCGGCGCAATCGGAGAAGGAGACGCGCCTGACGGCGTGCGGGAGGCGATGACGCGGGCCATCGGGGGTGATGCGCGGACGGCGCGTCACCTCCACGCCGCCATCGTGGAGCTGGGCCGTCTGCACTGCCGGCCCGAGCCGCTCTGCGCCTCCTGCCCGCTCGCCGCACGCTGCCCGAAAGTCCTTGGGCATCCTGCGGATGGAAGGAGGGATCGTCCTGCCAGCAACGCAGGGAGAGCGGCGTCGCACCGCGAAGCAGGACACGCCGGAAGAGATCGCGCTGCGCCAACTTAAGGAAGCCGTCGCGCGGGATCTCGGGCTGTGGGACAAGGTCGTAAAGGTTGGCTGGGGCAATCTCAGCGCCAGGGAGACCGGCAAGGTCGGAGGCATCGTGGCGCGCAGGCTGCGGGAGGAGTCGATCGGCGGTGAAAGCGGTGAGGGCGGTGTTGCGCACGAAGCGGAACTGCAGCCTCTGCCACAAGGCGGAGGAGGCACTGCTGCGCATAGCGCACGACGTTCCGCTCGAACTGGAAGTGCAAGAGGTAGGGGAGGGTAGCCCGAACTTCGAGCGTGTGCCGATCGTGGAGATCGGCGGCCTTGAGGTCCAGGCTGGCAAGGTTTCCGAGTTCAGGCTGCGCAACTGGCTGATGGAAAGGGGTTACCCCGATGCGGCTCGCTGATCGGGTCTCGCTGCTGCGTCCCTCGCCGACCATCGCCCTCGATCAGAAGGCGAAGGAACTGCAGAGACAGGGACGCCCCGTCATTTCGTTCGGCGTGGGAGAGCCGGATTTCGATACGCCGCAGTGGATCAAGGATGCGGCGATCGAGGCGATGCGCCAGGGCAAGACGAAGTACACGCCCGTCGCCGGGATCCCCGAACTGCGTGAAGCGATCTCGAGGCGGTTCCTGCGCGAGCAGGGCGTCGAGTATCCCGCCCCGGGCGTTGTCGTCACCGTCGGTGCGAAGCAGGCGCTCTACGAGATCTTCCAGGTGCTGCTCGATCCCGGCGACGAAGTGATCGTCCCTGCGCCCTACTGGGTCACGTACCCCGATCAGATCACGCTTGCGGGCGGGGTGCCGGTGATCGTCCCGATCGGCATCGAGAGGGGCTTCGCCTTCGGCATCAAGGACTTCGAGGCGGCCGTGACGCCCAAGACCCGCGCCCTCGTGCTGAACTCGCCGCAGAACCCGTCCGGCGTGGTGCTGCCGCCTGAGGAGGTGGCGGCCATCGGCGAGTTCGCGGCGACGCACGACATCGCCATCGTCTCCGACGAGGTCTACGGCAAGCTCGTCTACGACGGACTGAGGCATCGCTCGCCCGCGTCGGCGGGAGAAGCGGCGCGCGCCTCCACGGTGGTCGTCGACGCGGTCTCGAAGAGCTATGCCATGACGGGCTGGCGCATCGGATACATGCTCACCAGCGATCTGCGCCTCAGCCAGGCGGTCCAGGACCTGCAGAGCCAGTTGACCTCGAATGCCAACTCGATCGCTCAGTACGCAGCCCTCGCGGCCCTCGACGGGCCGGATGACGACATCATCAGGATGCGCGACCGGTTCGCCGCCCGGCGCGACCTCATGGTCGAGGGACTGCGCCGGCTGCCGGGCTTCGAGACCGACGTGCCGCATGGAGCCTTCTACTGCTTCCCGCGCGTGCGCGAACTGCTCGACAATCCGCCGCGTGGTCTCGCCTGGCGGGACAGCGACGAGCTCGCCGCCTATCTCCTGGACGAGGCCTCGGTCGCGGTCGTGCCGGGCACCGGTTTCGGCATGCCGGACTACATCCGCTTTTCCTATGCCACGAGCGAGGACCGCATCCGCGAAGCCCTCGATCGCATCGCCAAGGCCCTCAAGGCATGAAGCTGCCCGATGCCTTCTCGGGACGGCGCGTCGCGCTCTTGGGTCTCGGCCGCGCGCACAGGGCACTGGCCCTGTCTCTGCTGGCAGAGGGGGCGGAGGTGCTGGCCTTCGACCGTGACCCTGCGAAGGCCCCGCTGCTCACCGAGATCGGCGTCGGCGGACGGTGCGGCGAGGGCTATCTTGGGGCTGCTCTGGCTGTCCGAGCTGAGTTCTGTTTTCTCACACCAGGCATGCGCAAGGACACGGCCGAGGTGCAGGCGCTCGTCGCTGGCGGTTGCCACCTGGCGTCTGAGGCCGGCTACTTCCTTGCGCGGCGCAAGGCCCCGGTTCTGGGTATCACAGGCTCCGCCGGCAAGACCACGACGACCACCCTTGTGGCGCGCATGCTGACGCGTGGCGGGGTGGCGGCCACCGCGTGCGGCAACATCGGTCGCGCCTTTGCCGACGCGCTGCGGGACGAATCGGCCACGGACATCTACGTCGCGGAGTTCTCCTCGTTTCAACTCCAGTTGCTCGAGGAGAGTCCGGAGATCGCGGCGGTGCTCAACATCCAGCCGAATCATCTCGACATCCATCCGTCCTTCGCGGATTACGCGGAGAGCAAGTGGCACATCGCCCGCTATCAGCGGCCGGAGGATCTGCTCGTCCTGCCGCCGGACCTCATGGCGACAGCCGTGGGCCCTGCGCGTCGCGCCACGTTCAGCATGACGGAACCGGCTGACGCGGCCTTCGCGGATGGGCAACTGCAGCTCCATGGACAGCCGCTGCTCCACGCGGCGGAGGTGCGCCTGCCCGGGCGCCACAATCTCGAGAACGCCCTGGCGGCAGCGCTGTTGGCCGAGGCCGGCGGCGCCAGCCCGGCGGACATCGCCCGAGAGCTCCGGACGTTCCCTGGCGTGCCGCATAGGCTCG
>DAIBJA010000076.1 GCA_027420455.1 Clostridia bacterium
TACCAATTCCGCCATCCCGACAAGACTGGTGCCGAAGGTGGGATTTGAACCCACACGAGCGTAAAGCTCACGGCGCCCTGAACACCGCGTGTCTGCCTATTCCACCACTTCGGCGACAGCGATGATCTTAGCACACGAGCGCCTTTGACGACAAGCGCGGCAGCGCAATTTCACGGACAATTTCCCGGCCCCGACCCTGCCGACGCGGAGCATGCCGTCAATGCACGGCCGCGGCGTTGTCCGCGGGGCTGTGGCCAGGGTAGAGATATGCGTACCAGCTGCAGGCCCGTTCAACGCGCGCCACGAAATCGCGCGTTTCAGGGTATGGGATGCGTGCGAGCGGCTCACCGGGCTTCCAGATGCCCTGTTGGATCCACTGCGCGACATTGGCCTGGCCGCCGTTGTAGGCGGCGATCGCAGCCGCTTCGGAGGAAAATTCCGCCACCAGCTCGCGCAGGTAGCGCGCACCGATCTCGACGCTGGCGCCGGGCTGCCGCAAGGCGGGCAGGGCCTTGCGGCTGCCCGTATGCGTGACGTACTGCCCTGTCTCTGGCATCACCTGCATCATCCCGACAGCGCCGCGACGCGACGTGGCCGATGGGTCGAAACGACTCTCGCTGCGCGCCACCGCCGCGAGCAGGTAGGGTGAGAGGCCGTAGCGTCCCGCTGCCGCCAGGAACACCTGTTGATATGGCCAGGGATAGTAGACCTGCCCCAGCCAGGGCACCAGCACGGCCGCGAGTGCCATCACCGCGAGCAGCGCGTTGCGGCGGAATCTGCCGTTCATGAGGACAGAAGCGCCTGGTAGAGCGCTTCCACCTGCTCGCGCAGGGCCCCGAGGTCCTGCGTGTTGTCGATCACCACGTCGGCCAGACGGCGCTTCTCTTCGATCGGCATCTGGGCCAATACGCGCATCTGCGCCTGCTCACGCCCCAAGGCGTTGCGCGCCATGAGACGCTCGATCTGCAGAGACTCGGGTGCATAGACAAGCCAGATGACATCAACGTCGTACGCCTGCCGGGACTCGAGCAGGAGCGGCACGTCCAGGACGATCACCTGTGCTCCCGCTGCCGCAAGCTCTTCTACGCGCCGAGCCATGAGGCGGCGCACCCGCGGGTGGACGATCGCGTTGAGGCGCTCGAGCAGCAGGTGGTCTGCGAAGACGCGATCGGCGAGCTGCGGCCGATCCAGGCTGCCGTCAGGGCGCACGAACTCGGCGCCGAGCTCGCGCGCGATGACCCGGACAGCCTCGCTGCCCGCCGCGGTCACCTCGTGCGCGAGGGCGTCGGCGTCGACCACCTGGGCGCCCAGGCCGGTGAGAATCTCCGCCACCGTGCTCTTGCCGGTGGCGATGCCGCCGGTCAAACCTATGAGACGCATGCCCCTAGAGCTCCTCCCGATCCTAGAGGCGTTCGCCGCTGAGACGGCCGAAGAAGGCGTCACCGAGGTCCCGCTCCGAACCGATCTCGAGGAACCAGCGCCCTTCGTGATGGCGCAGGGAGATTTCGCCGGTGATGCGGCTCTTGTTTGCGACGCGGTCGTAATCCTCTCGGGCCTTCTGTTCGTCGTCGTAGGCGAGGGTGCAGTACTGCAACGGGTCTACTCCCCTTCTGGTTGGCAACGCGGACAAAAATGGGTGCCGCGTCCCGCGATGCGGCGCTTGGCGATGGGGGTGCCACAATGGCGGCAGGGCAGGCCTTCGCGCCCGTAGACACGCAGGAACGCCTGGAAAGCTCCGGGTTCGCCGGCACCATCGCGGAAGTCGAGGAACGTCGTGCCACGATGGCGCAACGCGTCGCGCACGAGAGCCCGCATGGCTGACCGCAGGACCTTCTGCTCCTGCTTCGAGACACTACCACATGTGCGCGCAGGGTGCACGCCTGCGCGATGGAGGGCCTCGTCGGCGTAGATGTTGCCGAGGCCCGCTACCACGGCTTGATCGAGCAGGAGCGCCTTCACAGGGCTGCGCCTGTGTCGCTGCAAGGCAGCTGCGAAGGCAGCGGCCGACACCTCGTCAGGCTCCGGGCCGAGGCGCGCAAGCAGGCTGGGCGCCATGCCGCCGTCGGGCTCGAGCAACGTGAAGCCGCCGAAGCGGCGCACATCGCGAAAACGCAGCTCGCGCCCGTCCGAAAGCGCGCAAACTACGTGCGTATGGCTGAGTTCCGGTTCGGTCGTTGCGCTTAGCCACAGCCGGCCCGTCATGCGCAGATGGCACGCGAGCGTTCGCCCATCGAGATCGAAGAGCAGAAACTTGCCGCGCCGCCGGACATCGACAAACCGCCGCCCGGTGACCTCCCGCGCGAACCGCGCCGGGTCCGGCCAATGCACCGCATCGGGGTGCGCCACCGTCACCGAGACGATCGAGAGGCCAACGAGTCCCCCTTCAATCAGTGTCCGGCGCACCGTCTCCACTTCCGGCAGCTCAGGCATCGCGCATGGGCTCCAGGTCGTACCAGTTCGGGCCGCGTTTCAGGTCGACCACGAGCGGCACGAGGAGCTGCGCGGCGCTCTCCATAGCTGTGCGCACCAATGCCGCGACATCCGAAAGCCGCTCGGCCGGCGCCTCGAGGATGAGTTCGTCGTGCACCTGAAGCAGGAGTGCGACATCGCTTTGCGCGACGAGATCCCGCCCGAGCGTCACCATGGCTCGTTTGATCAGGTCCGCTGCGGTGCCCTGGATCGGCGTGTTCATGGCCGTGCGCTCGGCAAAGCTGCGCTGCTGGTGGTTGCGGCTGCGGATCTCCGGCAGGTAGCGCCTGCGGCCGAACATCGTGGTGACGTATCCCGCCTGCCGCGCCGACTCGACGACGGTGTCGAGATACTCCTTCACCTTGGCGTAGCGAGCGAAATACCGCCGGATGAACTCGGCCGCCTCGCCCCTGCTGGAACCCGTGTCGCGGGCCAGGCCGTAGTCCGAGATGCCGTAGACGATGCCGAAGTTGACCGCCTTCGCCTGTCGCCGCTGATCGGCCGTGACATCCTCGAGCCTGACGCCGAACACCTCTGCCGCGGTGCGCCGATGAATGTCGTCGCCGCTGCGGAAGGCCTCCACCATGGCCGGGTCGGCGCTGAGATGCGCCAGGATCCTCAGCTCGATCTGCGAGTAGTCGGCCGCAAGGAATGCGAGCCCCTCCGCCGACGGTACGAAGGCCCGGCGCAGGCGCCTGCCGAGTTCGAAGCGCACGGGGATGTTCTGCAGGTTCGGGCCTTCGCTCGAAAGGCGGCCGGTGGCCGTCAGCGTCTGCTGGTATGTCGTGTGGACGCGCCCGTCCACACCGATCAGCGGCGTGAGGCCGTCGACGTACGTCGAGAGGAGCTTCTGCAGCTGACGGTGGTCGAGGATCCTCTGCACAATCGGGTGCTGTCCGGCCAGCTGCTCCAGGACCTCGGCGTCGGTCGAGGGCCCCGTCTTCGTGCGCTTGAGGATCGGTAGCTGGAGTTTGCCGAAGAGGAGGTCCCTGAGCTGCGGCGTCGAGTTGACGTTGAAGCTGTAGCCCGCGATCGCCTCCAGGTCGGTGGCGACGGCGGCCAATGCCTCGCGCAAGGCGTCGCCATAGCGCTCAAGTTCGCCCTTGTCCACCTGCACGCCGTGCTGCTCCATCCGGAAAAGCACCTCTGCAAGCGGCGCCTCCATCTCGCCGTAGAGCCCGTCGACGCCCTGCTCACGCAGCGCCTCGGGCAGCCGAGTCGAGATCCGCCAGGTGGCTTCTGCCGCCACCTCGGCGGCGGCGCCGTCTGCGGGGGGCAGGCCAAACAGCCCTTGCAGGACCTCAGGAGCGCTCTGCACGCCGAATTGCGGGTTCACGAGGTAGGCTGCGAGCTGTGTATCGTACCATGTCGTCGGCGCAGGCTTGCCACGGGCCGTCAGTTCGTGCAGGAGTCGCTTGATGCCGTGTACCGCTACGCCGCTTTCTCCTGCGAGCGCGTCAGCCAGGCGTGGGTCGTCCCACGACATGCGCACGGCGTGCGTGTCGCCGTCGCTGACTGCGACCGAGTCCTCGGCGACCGCGAGCGCCACCGGCCCGCCGCCGGTGTACGACTCTTCGACCGATGCGCCGCGGGCGGCCTCCTCGGGCGGTGCTGCGGGTTCCTGCGTCGATGGCAGGCGTGCCGCGACGTTGCGCAGGCCGAGGTCCACCATGCGCCGCCGGACGGCCGCCGGCACGTCCGCAGGCGACCAGCGCAGGTCTTCGAGCTCACGGCCCAGCGGCACGTTGCGCACGATCGTCGCGAGGCTCTTCGAAAAGAGTGCCTGCTCGCGGTGGGTCTCGAGGAGATTCCGGATGCGCGGCGGGGTCACGCGCGAGGTGTCGGCCAGCAGCTCCTCGAGCGTCGGCGCGATCTGCAGGAGGCGCACCGCAGTCTTCTCGCCGATGCCTGGCACACCTGGGATGCCATCCGACGCGTCGCCCATCAGCCCCTTCCAGTCCGGAACCTGCTCCGGCGCGATGCCGAAGTCCTCGCGCACGCCCGCGTCGTCGTACCGCTTCGTGCCGTCGAGCGCTCGCATGAGCACGATCTCGCAGCCACCGCCGACGAGCTGGAGAAGGTCGCGATCGCCCGAGATCACGGTCACAGGCAGTTCTGCCGAAAAGCGCTCGCTGATGGTGCCGAGCACGTCATCGGCCTCGAACCCCTGGATTCCGATCACCTTGAGGCCCATCTCGCCCAAGAGTTCCTCCGCCAGGGGAAATTGGCGCAAAAGCGCCGGGTCGGCCTCTTTGCGGTGGGCCTTGTAGCGTTCGAACTGCTGATGGCGGAACGTGCCGCCTGGGCGGTCGAAGGCAATCGCGACATGCGTCGGCTGATACGCCTCGTACCACTTCATGAACGTGAGAAAGAAGCCGTGGATCGCGCCCGTCGGCGTGCCGTCCGGCGCGGTGAGAGGCGGGAGAGCGTGAAACGCGCGGTTCAGGAGGCTCATGCCATCGATCGCGAGAAGGCGCTCGCTCACAGTCGGTCTCCTTTCTGCTCGCGCACCGTGCCGACATTCGCGCTATGCGCAGCCGGACCCTGCCGCACAACGAGGCGGAGGCCCATTGCGCCTCCGCCTCGGACAAGTCTGGTGCCGAAGGTGGGACTCGAACCCACACGGGGATTGCCCACCGCATTTTGAGTGCGGCGCGTCTGCCATTCCGCCACTTCGGCTCGCCGTTCATCATAACACGGCCTGCGTTCGCGCTCCATCCCCGCGCGCGACGCCGTTTGCCAGGGGCGCGTCTCTTCGCTATGCTAGCCCCATGCCTTCACAGCGAGGTGCAAACTTTTCTTGTCGATGCACGCCTTGACCGTCGCAAGCGCACGCGGATCCGCTCCATGGGGCTTCTTGCGGCCACCGCGGGACGATAAGCCCGGCCTTGCGCTGTTCGCGCAGGTCGACATGCTTGTCCGCGTGACGCCGTCCGCCGGCATGCCGGGAGCCTTCGCCGCGCGGGGTTCGCGCGAGGCGGCCGACGGCGCCGCCTACATGCTGCGCCTTCTGGGCATAGACATGCCGCTGCGCGCAACCCTCCACTGCCCTGAGCCGCGACGGCTCTATGCCGCGCGCGGCGCCGCAATCCTGGGCGCCCTGGCCGCCGCGCACAGTGCGGGCCTTGAGCCCGCGCGGCGGGACCTCACGCTCTGGTCTGAAGCGATGAACCTCGGCTGGTCACCAGCCGAGCCGCCGGGGCAGCTCCTGGGCGCCTGGCTGACCCACCTGCGCGCGGAACCGAACGCCAGTTGGGAGGGTCCCCAGGACCCACGCTTGAGCATAGCGGCCTCCGAGGTCCGGGAAGGCCTGCTGGCCGCCGTGCCCGACCTCGCTCCGATCTGGGCCGCAGCGGAACCGCTGGGCGCCGTCGGCCTCGCCTTCGACCCCGCCCACGGCCACGTTGCGGTGGTGTTCGCAGCTGGCAACGCTCCACCGTCGCCAGGTACACTGCATGATGTGGTGCCGGGACGCGTGGGACTCGGCTACGCCTGGTCCTGATCAGATGAGAGGGCGGTCGCCGGCCGGGCGGCCGCCCTCCCCGCGTCTCAGACCCTGTGGATGACCTCCTGCGCGTCACTTGCCTCCGCTTGCGGCACCACGACCTCGTAGACGCTTTCTCCACGCACCTCCGCAAGAAACCCCTCGCGGTCGAGCATGGTCCGGATGCGCTCAGCCTCGGCTCTGCGCCCGGTGACGTACACGACGATCCACACGGTTTGAGGCTCCTCCTCACAGTACTCGGTATGCCGGCCAGGCAGGCTTCAGCCTACACGGAGAAGACTTGCGGCTGCGTGGCACGGGGCGGCTGTCGCCACCAGGAACTGCCCACCGCGCCGCACGCGGCGCCCGGCTGCCATGAGCCGCGCCGCCGAGACGCTCTCGAGGCCGCTCGACGGACCATGCGGGGTGAACACGATGGACGGGACGCCCTGCTCTCTTGCCCAGCCGCGCAGCAGCGACGGCAGATGCCAGGTGCGCTCCCAGCCGATGCGCGGGCACACGCGGGGCGCCGTGCAGGTGACGGGACAGGTCCAGGCGGCCGCCGAGAGATAGATGACGTCGTCCTGTGGCCGCACGAAGGGCAGCTGGAATGCTGGTGGCGGCGCCGTGAGAGACCCACCGCTCTGCGCGGACAGGAACCGGGCGAAGAGGTGCCTTCCCACGGGCGGAGGGATCACGCGGCAGTCGAGGGGCAGGTTCGCCTGCATGCGTACGAGGTAGGTTTCCGGCGCCTCATCGCACAACTCCACCCCGTCCGCGGCGGGGTCGCCCTGCAGGGCGTGCGCCCGTTCACCCACCACCAGGATGGGCTGCTCGGCAACTCGGCGCGACGCCATCGCCTCCCGGATCTGACGCAGCTGGAGGCGGCCGAAGCCGTCGTCGCCGAGCAGCAGGAGAAGCACGGCCTCAGCGCACCAGTCCCGCAACGGTCTCGCGGTCGAGCCGCTGCACGAGGGCGGAGACCAGGCGGATCGCGTTGCGGTAGTCGCTCAGGCTGAACACCGATGCCGCGCTATGGATGTAACGCGTCGGCACCCCGATGACGAGGCTCGGCACGCCGCTGCCGGTGAGGTGGATCTGGCCCGCGTCGGTGCCGCCACCCCGCACGAGGTCGTGCTGAACGGGGATGCCTTCGCTCTTCGCAACCTCGAGGGCCAGCTTGCGCAGCGGCTGGTTGGGAATCATCGAACCGTCGTAGAGCAGGAGGGCCGGCCCTTTGCCTAGCGCCGCCTCCGCCTCGTAGGCCTCTACGCCTGGGGTGTCTCCCGCGATGCCCACGTCGAGAGAGAAGGCGACGTCCGGCATGACGGTCTGCGCCGCCGTGCGCGCGCCGCGCAGACCAACCTCTTCCTGGACCGTTGCGACACCGTAGACGACGTTCGGATGCGATGCACCCTTGAGCCCCCGCAACACTTCGGTCACCACGGCGCAGCCGTAGCGGTTGTCCCATGCCTTCGCCAGCACGAAGTCCGGATTGCCGAGGCGTTCCGTCGGGCAGAGCGGGGTGATCGGGTCTCCGAGCGCGATGCCGATAGCCTCGGCCTCCTCGCGGCTCGTGACGCCGACGTCGATGAACATCCTGCGCCGGTCGACGATCTTCTTGCGTTCGTCGGCATCGAGCACATGGGGCGGCTTGCTTCCGACGACGCCGTGGACCATGCCGCGCTCGGTGCGGATCTCAACGCGCTGGGCGAGCATGACCTGCTCCCACCAGCCGCCGATGGTCTGGAAGTAGACGAAGCCGCGTTCATCGATGCGCGTCACCATCATGCCCACCTCGTCGAGGTGCCCAGCGAGCATGATCTTCGGCCCGGACTCGTCGCCCGCCTGGCGCACGATCAAAGATCCCAGGCGATCTTGCGACAGCTCGCCGTACCCTTCCAACCAGCGACGCATGACGGCGCGCACCGGCTCCTCATAGCCTGACGGGCCGTGCGCCTCGCAAAGTTCTGTTATGAGCCGCATCTCTTCATCCAAAGGGGTGGCCTCCTCCTCACCGTGTCGGTGCCGATGTCTCCATGCTACCCATCCCAACCTCACACGGCAAACATTAGTCGCCGGTACGGACGACGACGCTGCCTTCGCCGAGGAACGCGAGCGCGTCCCGAAAGGCCTCGGGCGACGACACCGTGACACCCGTGGATCTGGCGTGCGAGGCGCCTGGAGAAAAGCGGAAGACAGGACAGGGCCCTGGATGGAGTTCGAGCTCCTTGCGGGCGCGCTGCCACATCTCCTCGTCCGCGATGCGCAGGAAGAGGGCTGCCGGCCGCCTGAGCGGTTCGATTTCCTGGGCGACGAAGCGCGCTCCCGCCTCGTCGGCTTCCACGCGTCCGCGCATCAGGACCGGTTCCAGGCTCTCCGCCGACCGCTCCGCGATCGCGAGCAGCTTGGGAAACACGACGGCATCGCAGCCACCGGTGCCGTCCATGATCCGGGCGAAGCCCATGCGGTCGCCGCGACGCGTCGTCACCACCCGTACGGACTCGATCACCGCTGCAACGGTGGCGTCGCCTCCCGCCGCCAGCGCCTCCCTCAGCTCGACAGCTCCGCGCTGGCGCGCAAGATCCCGGTACTGCTCGAGCGGATGGCCCGTCACATAGCACCCCAAGGCCTCGCGCTCCAGGCGCAGGCGCTCGCTCAGGGGCCAGTCCGGCAACTGTGGCAGTTGCGGCTGCGGCGCATCGGCACCGCCGAAGAGGTCGAGCTGGTCGGCGGGACCACGCCGGTCCATGCGCAGGGCGTCGTCGATGGCCTGGAAGAGCGCAGCGCGGCTTGGGCCGAAGCCGTCGCACGCCCCAGCCTGGACGAGCGCCTCGAGCGTGCGCCGGTTGAGCTTGCCGGAAAGTCGCCGCGAGAAATCGAAAAAATCGCTAAAGGGCTTCTCGCCTCGCGCTGCGACAATCTCCTCGGCGGTCGATGTGCCAAGACCCTTGATCGCGCTGAGACCAAAGCGGATGGCCTGGCCCGCGACCGAGAAATCGGCCTCGGCGCTGCGCACGTCCGGGCCCAGCACGGCGATGCCTCGGCGCCGCGCGTCGTCGAGGTACTCCGCGACCTTGTCGCTGTTGTCGGCGACGGAACTGAGCAGCGCGGCTGCGTAGGCCACAGGATGGTGCGCCTTGAGATAGGCCGTCTCGTACGCCAAGACGCCGTATGCCGCTCCGTGGGCGCGGTTGAAGCCATAGTTCGCGAAGCGCAGGATCAGGTCGAAGAGCTGTGCACCGAGTTCCCGGGTATAGCCCTTGCGCAAGCAGCCCGCGACGAACCTGTCCTCCTCGGCCTCCAGGATCTCCCGCTTCTTCTTCCCGACCGCGCGGCGCAGGAGGTCCGCCTCGCCCAGGCTGTAGCCGGCCATGACGGCCGCCACCTGCATCACCTGCTCCTGATACACGATGACGCCGTAGGTGTCCTTGAGAATCGGCTCGAGGTCAGGATGCAGGTAGTTCGGCTTGCCGCCGTGTTTCGAGGCGATGAAGAGCGGGATGTTCTCCATCGGCCCGGGGCGGTAGAGGCTCACCGCGGCGATGAGATCCTCTACGTGCGAAGGACGCAGCTCGCGCAGCATGTCCGTCATGCCGCTCGACTCGAACTGGAACACGCCCCACGTGTCGCCGGCCTGCAGCATGCGGAACGTCTCGGGATCGGCGTCCGGCAGGTCCGACAGCGCGGGAGGCGGTTTGCCGGATCCGCTCGCGAGGCGCCTCGCCTGCTCTACGACCGTAAGCGTGCGCAATCCGAGGAAGTCCATCTTGAGCAGGCCGAGGTGTTCGAGGGTCGTCATCGGAAACTGGGTCACGACGCTGCCGTCCGGCATGCGCTGCAGCGGCACGAGCTCCGCCACGGGCTGGGGTGCGATCACGACTCCGGCCGCATGCACCGACGCGTGGCGCGGCAGTCCCTCGAGCCGGCGCGCAAAGTCGAGGAGGCGCCGCGCATTCCCGTCGCTGCGGTAGACGGCACCGAGTTCCGAACCCTCGATCGCCCGGTCGAGGGTGATCCCGATCTCGGCCGGGACGAGCTTCGCCAGCCGGTCGACGTCGGCATAGGGCCACTGCAGCACGCGTCCGACATCGCGGATCGCTGCGCGCGCCGCCATCGTGCCGAACGTGATGATCTGGGCCACGTGGTCCTGCCCGTACCTGCGCTGCACGTACGCGATGACCTCATGGCGGCGGCGGTAGTCGAAATCGATGTCCATGTCCGGCATCGTGACGCGCTCCGGGTTGAGGAAGCGCTCGAAGAGAAGGTGGTAGCGCATGGGATCGACATCGGTGATTCCCAGCACGTAGGCCACGAGCGACCCAGCGGCGGAGCCGCGCCCTGGGCCGACGGCGATTTTGGCGCCGCGGGCGAAGTCGACGAAGTCGGCCACGATCAGGAAGTAGCTCTGGTAGCCCATGCGTGCGATCACGTCGAGCTCGTAGCGCAGGCGTTCCTCGACCGCCGCGGACGGAATGGGATAGCGCTCGGGTAGGCGCTCGCGGCAGAGGCGCCTGAGATAGCCGTCCGGATCCTCGCCGCCGGGCACCTCGTAGCGCGGCAGGAGCGTCTTCCCCTCGCCGAGCGAAACGTCGCAGGCGTCGCGGACCCAGAGGGTGTTCCTGAGCGCCTGCGGCACTTCGCCGAAACGCGCCGCCATCTCTGCGGGCGATTTGATGTAGAACTCGTCGTTCGGATAGCGCATGCGTCCAGGGTCGTCCAAGGTCTTTCCGGTCTGGATGGCGAGCAACACGTCGTGCGCCTCGGCATCCTCGCGCCTGAGATAGTGCGCGTCCTGCGTCGCCACCACCTTGAGCCCGAATTCCTTGGCCAGCGCCAGCAGCTGGCGCACCACGGGCCGCTGTTCCGGCATGTCGTGGTCCCAGATCTCGACGAGGAAGCGCTCGCGTCCGAAGATGTCGATATAGTCCACGAGCGCCTTGCGCGCCTCGTCTGTCCGTCCGAGTCGCAGAAGGCTGGGCACCTCGCCCTGCAGGCAGCCCGTCGAGCCGATGAGGCCCTCCTGGAGCTGATGCAGGACTTCCTTGTCGATGCGCGGGCGCCTGTAGAAGCCCTCGAGCGACGCGATGCTCATCAGGCGGACGAGGTTGTGCCAGCCCTTATCGTTCATCGCGAGCAGCAGCATGTGGTAGCTGCTGCGCTCGCTTGCCTGGGCACCCTGCTCGAGCCGGCTGCGCGGCGCCATGTACGCCTCGACGCCGAGGATCGGCCGCACGCCCTCTGCGCGGCAGGCGGCGTCGAAGTCGACAGAACCGTAGAGCACGCCATGGTCCGTGAGTGCGCAGGCATCCATGCCGAGCTCGCGGATGCGGCCAGGGATCTCCGAGATCCTGCTCATGCCGTCGAGCAGGCTCATCTCGGAGTGGAGGTGCAGGTGGACGTATTCCGCCGCCATCAGACCTGCGCGCCTGCCTGAGTCAGGTGGCGGCCGACGAGCTCGGCCGCCCGTTCGAGAAAATTGCGGTCGGCCTCACCGAAGCGGCCAGTCTCCGGCGCGTCGCAGTCGAGCACGCCGATCAGCCGGCCCGCAGCCTCGACCGGTACGACCACTTCGGAGCGTGAGGCGGGGTCGCAGGCGATGTGACCGGGGAACCTGGTCACGTCCTCCACCACGAGTGTCCCGCCCTGCGCGAACGCCGTGCCGCAGACGCCGCGCCCTACGGCGATGCGCGTACAGGCGGGCTTGCCCTGGAAGGGGCCGAGCACGAGTTCGCCTTCGCGCAGGATGTAGAAGCCGAGCCAGTTGATGCGCGGCAGATGCAGGAAGAGGAGCGACGACGCGTTCGCAAGCGTGGCGATGCCGTCCTTCTCGCCCTCCAGGAGGCCAGCGAGCTCCTGCAGGACGTCCTCGGACGTCAGGGGGCCCGTCTTCTCGTGGTACATCGGGTGGTTCATCCTCCAGGGCACGCAGTAATCGGAGGTTGCCTTCGCGGATCGGTCCCGGATCACCTGCCGCATCCCGTCGTCCCGCGCCGCCGGCCTTCCCGACTTGACTCGCCCACCCCACCCCTGCATAATGGCGTCAATCTCGTCGAGGGGAGGCAGGCCGCGGCAGCTCGCACAACTCAATATCTCACCTGTTATCGCGAGAGGTGGAGGGACTGGCCCGATGAAACCCGGCAACCGGGCGCAGAGCGCCGTCGGTGCCAATTCCTGCAATCCGGGCGGCCGGATTGAGAGATAAGAGGGTCAGCGAACAGCATGCGCCCTCGGGCGCGTTTTTTGTTTCGCCGGCACCGAAAGGAGACGGATCCGTGGCAAAGAGATTCTCTACATTGGCGCTGCATGCCGGACAGAAGCCCGACCCGGCTACCGGCGCGCTCGCCGTGCCCATCTACCGCACCACTGCCTATGCCTTCCACGACGCCGCCCACGCGGCACGCCTCTTCGCGCTCGAGGAGCCGGGCAACATCTATACGCGCATCATGAACCCGACGACCGCCGTCTTCGAAGAGCGCATCGCCGCGCTCGAGGGCGGTGTCGGGGCTCTGGCCACCTCGTCGGGCCAGGCGGCGATCACCCTCGCGCTGCTCAACCTCGCCAGGGCCGGCGACAGCATCGTGGCCGCACCGAACCTCTACGGGGGCACGCACAACCTCCTGCGCACCACGTTCCAGCGCGTCGGCATCGACGTGCGCCTCGCCGCCGACGGTTCACCGGAGGCGATCGCACGCGAGATCGACGATCGCACCCGGGCCGTCTATGTCGAGACGATCGGCAACCCGCGCCTCGACGTCGCCGACCTCTCGGCGCTGGCAGAGCTGAGTCACCGCAATGGCGTGCCGCTCGTGGTGGACAACACCTTCGCGACCCCCTACCTCTGCCGCCCTATCGAGCATGGTGCGGACATCGTCGTCCATTCCGCGACGAAGTACATCGGCGGACATGGCCAGGTCATCGCCGGCGTGATCGTCGACGGCGGCCGCTTCGACTGGACCCAGGGCAGATTCCCTGAGTTCACGGAGCCGGATCCGAGCTACCATGGTGCGCGTTACGTCGAGACTTTCGGCAGCCTCGCCTACATCGTCAAGGCCCGTGTCCAGCTCCTGCGCGACCTTGGCTCCTGCCTCAGCCCGGCAGACGCGCACCTGCTGCTGCTCGGGGTGGAGACGCTCGCGCTGCGCATGGATCGCATCTCCGCGACGGCGCTCAAGATCGCTCAGTGGCTGGAGAACCAGCCGCAGGTGGCATGGGTGAGCTATCCGGGCCTCCTCAGCCACACGTCCCATGCCCTCGCCGCGCGCTACCTGCCCCTTGGCACCTCAGGCATTCTCACCTTCGGCCTCCAGGGCGGGGTCGCGAGCGGTCCGCGCTTCATCGATGCACTGGCGCTCTTTAGCCACGTCGCCAATGTGGGGGATGCGCGCTCGCTCGTCATCCATCCCGCAACGACGACGCATCAGCAGCTCACCAGCGACGAACGCCGCAAGGCGGGGGTGCCTGACGATCTCGTGCGCCTCTCAATCGGTCTCGAGGACCCGGAGGACCTCATCGAGGACCTTCAGGCGGCCCTCGTGGCGAGCCAGGCCTGATGCCTCGGGTGGCGATCGGCGATCTGCCGCTTACAGGCGGCGGGTCGCTCGAGGGAGCCGAAGTCGCCTACGAGACATGGGGCGCCCCCGCAGAGGAAGCGGTCCTCATCTGCCATGCCCTGACGGGCGATCAGCGCCCGGCGGACCAGGGCGGCACGCCGGGCTGGTGGCGTGAGATCGTCGGGCCAGGCAAGGCCATCGACACGAGTGTCCACTTCGTTGTGGCGAGCAACGTCGTCGGCAGCTGCTACGGCAGCACCGGCCCCGACAGCCACGGACTGGTGCACGGCGGGCTCGCCTTCCCCGAAGTCTCCGTGCGCGATATGGTCGCGGCGCAGGCTGGTCTCCTGACGGCGATCGGCGTCCGCCGGCTTCGGCTCGTCATCGGCGGCTCTCTCGGGGGACTCCAGGCGCTTGCGTGGGCTGGGCAGGCGAACCTGCCTGTGCAGCAGGCCATAGCGATCGGCGCCGCCGACCGCCTGCCCGCCCTGCAGGTGGCGCTCTGCCATGCCCAGCACGTGGCCATCGAGCTGGGACTGGCGCATGGCGACCCTGCCGGAGCCCTGCGCGCGGCCCGGGCCATAGCCATGACGACCTACCGGTCCGGACCGCACTTCGAAGCGCGGTTCGGCCGCAGCCCTGCGCCGCGCGGCAAACGACGCTTCGCGGTCGAGAGCTATCTCGACCACCATGGGGAGCGGCTCGCGGATCGCTTCTCCGCCTGGAGCTACCTCGTGCTCAGCCGAGCCATGGCAAACTTCGCCTGGGACCTCAGCGTCCAGCCTGGCACGCGCGTAGATCTTGTCGCCATCCAGCACGATTGGCTGTTCCCCGAGTCAGCTGTCGCAGATCTCCACAAAAGACTGCTGCGCGCCGGAGTGCCGGGCGGACTCGCCCGGCTCCAGACCGACATGGGGCACGATGCCTTCCTCGCTGAGCAGGAGGCGCTTGCCGTCATCCTGCGTGAACAGATCGACGTTGCGCCGGCAGCCCGGCCGTCGGGCCGGGCTGCCGGGCTGGATCGTCCAAGTCGCGCGGCACTGCGCTAGGACCTTTGGCGGAAGGTCTTGCAGCAGGTTTCGTCGCTCTTTGCCGCCGGCGTGTCGCCGACCATGTCGACCATCTCGGACAGCTGCTCGGGAGCCGCATGATGGAGGTTCGTCCCCGCCATGGGCCCCGTAACCAGGATCCCGCTCGCATCGCACAGATTGCCTTGGCCCCAGAAGTAGCAGTTCTCCACCGTGCAGCGCACTGTCGTCTGCGCCATCGCCATCCCTCCCGCCACTAGCATCTCCTCAGGCCGGGCAGGGTATGGCGGCAGGGATGAGTTGATGAGACGCGAACGGCAGCACGAGGTCTCCTGATCCAGGAGAGGCTCCCACACCTCCCCGCTTCCTCCCGCCCGGGAGAATACGAGCCGAAAGGAGCGCAGCCTGGCGTGGAGAGGGCCGCCATGGGCCACAGCGGTGGTTCGGGCGGGCATGAGCCAGGCGCACCGCCATGGAGTTCGCCATCGACGTGGGAGGCACAAAAATCGCCTACGCACTCGTGGACCATAGCCGCATCATGGCGAGCGATCGCGTAGAAACCGCCGACGCGCCACCTGCCGAACAGCTCCGGGCCGTTGGACGCCAGCTGCAGGCAATGGCCCGGGAGGCGGGCGCCAAGGTGGCTGCCGTCGGACTGTCGCTGCCCGGTCCGATCGCGCACGACACGCTCCTGCAAGGGCCTAACCTGCCGAAGGGTTGGGTCGGACAGAGAATCCAGGACTTCGCCGCGATGCTTGACCTCGGCCTGCCGCTCTTCGCGCAGCGCGACGCCCTGATGGGCGGCCTCGGCGAATACGCCGCCGGCGCGGGGCGTGGCCTGCAGTCTCTCTTTTACATCACTCTGGGCACTGGCATCGGCGGCGGGCTGATCCTGGACGGCGAGCCTCTGCTAGGCGCAGACGGCGCCGCTGGCGAGGTGGGTCACTTCCAGGCGGAACCGCGCGGGCCCGTGTGCGGCTGCGGACGCCGGGGCTGCGTCGAGGCCATCGCGGCGGGGCCGTCGATCGAGCGAGATTACGCAAAAAGGACTGGGCACGCGATCGGCGCGAAGGAGATCGCCGATCGCGCCCGCGCTGGCGAGCAGGCGGCGCTTGCGGCATACCGCCGCGCGGGGCGGGCCCTTGGCGTCGCTTGTGCCGTTGTCGCGCAGGCCGCCAACCCCCAGGCTGTCATCGCGGGCGGGTCGCTTGCCGAAAGCCTGGACCTCCTGCAGCCCGCGCTTCTTCAGAGCTTGCGCCAGCACGCCTGGGCCGCCAACCTGCCCTTGCCCATACTGCCTGCGCAGCTCGGTGGACCGGCACCGCTGATCGGCGCGGCCTACTTCGCCAGGCGCGGCCTCGGAGAGGACTAGCACTGCCGCCCGCCGGGCGGCGTCACTTGCGCCGTCAGGTCTTGACGCGCGGCGTTGCGAGATGCGAGAGCCACCGCGCCACGGGGTTGATCCCTTTCTGGATGTCGGCCGCGCTGATGGGCAGCTTGAGGCTGGGCACCAGCGCCGGCACCATGCGCCCGTTGAGGGGCTGCATGAACTGCGCCGAGACCTGGTAGCCGATGCCGAAGTTCGGTGTGGCAAAGCCCTGCACGTTGCCCGGACCGCCGCTCGCCCAGCCGCTCGGGCTCCCGGCCAGGACGCCCGGTGCCGCTTCGCTGAGTTCCTCGGCCACGTTGACGCCGGAGCTGAACGTCCCTCCGTCGATCAGGACGTAGACCTGGCCGCGGAAGACCTCTCGCGGGTTCTGGTGGATGCCGAGACCCTCGACGAACGAAGCATAGGCGGGCTTGATCTCGAGGTGCTGCAGCAAGGGGTTTCCGGCCAGCGAGTTGCCGCCGCTATTCTGCTGCAGGTCGATCACGACATAGTGCACCCCGGACGCCTGCACGGCCCTGAAGAATGCATCGACAGCCGCCGAGTAGGCGGGTGAGATCTTGCAGGCGGAGAGCCAGAAGATGGCGTAGTCCGGCGTGACGCGCCACGTGTAGAATTGCCGTCCAACCGGCTCGCGCAGTCCCGGCGGCGCCACGAAGCGGTCGACAAAGCTTGCGACGCCCTGTTCGTAGGCCTCATAGGTCACCTGGTCGAGCGGCGCGAGTGCGACGGACACCTTGTAGCGGCTTCCCGATGGGCCTGCGAGTTCGAGCGCGACCTTGCCGTCCCGCACGAGACCAAGCCAGCGCAGCATATTGCCGAAAGGCAGCGTCGAGCCCGCGAGCGCGTGCAGCCACTGCGCATTGCCGCTGTAAAAGCGGCGCAGGCGCTGCGCGAGGCGGGAGGCGGGCACGTTGCCGATGGACAGGACGCGGTCGCCAGTCGCGATACCGGCAGGCGTGCCCCGGATCCGGTAGACCACGAGGCCGTCCGTCACCCAATAGAAGCCGACAGGCAGCAGATCGGAGCTGTATAAGGGCGTATAGAGCGCCCAGAGGGTGGTGTGCGGATCGCGCATGCCGTTCAGGACGAGATCCTCCGCCTCGAGGAACCGCCAAAGCGGCAGCGGTGAACGCGTCTGCGCCACTATGCTGCGCATGTAGTCAAGATAGCTCGCCGCAGTGCGTGACGCTGGGCTCGTCCCATTGAACGCCGGATGCGTGGCGACGACCTGACGGGCCGTGGCTGCGAGGTCCTGCCGGGCCTGCGGCAATGGCAGCAGAACATCCGCCAGCGAAAGCCGCGGCACCGCCGCCAGTGCGAGGGCCAGCAGGAGGACGCCCGCCACGCCCGACCGCAAACGCATCGACCGACACCCCTCTCATGCCATCTCTGCGAGAATGCGGTCTGCGCACTGGCGCCGCCCGGGCGCCTACCGCCGATGTCAGGTGCACGGGGCGACGGGTGACGGCAGGTGCCCAAGCCATGCGGCAAGAGGATTCCGTCCCTCGCGCACATCCTCGACGGTCAAGGGCAGCGCGATGCTGGGCCGGAGCGTGGGTGTGACGCGGCCATCGACCGCTGGGATCCACATACTCGACACCTGATAGTCCATACGGCCGTCCGGTGTCGCAAAATACTGCACCTCGCCCCACGCCGCGCTGGCAAGGCCGGCTGGACTCCCGGTGAGCACGCCGTCGCCCGCCTCGGTGAGGTACTCCGCGACTTGCACGCCCGAGCTCATCGTCGCGCCGTTCACCAGGACGTAGACCTTGCCTCGGAAGATTTCATCCGGGCTCTGCGCGCTCTGCAAGTCCTGGTAGCCTGCCTGGAGCGGCAGGTGCCTGAGAAAGGCGAAGGCGACATCCGCGTCGCCGCCCATGTTCTCCTGCAGATCGATCACGACGTCGCCCACGTGAGCCTTCTTCACGGCGCTGAAGAAGGCGCTCACACTGTGCTCGAAACCGCTGGTGTCCTGACACGCGACCAGCCAGTAGATCCCGTAGTCCGGCGTTACGCGCCAAGCGTAGAACGAGTCGCCCAGGCGTCGCATGAGACCCGGGGGCGCCACATAGCGCGCAAGAAAGAGAGCATGGCCAAGCTCGTAACTTTCGTAGGAAGAGAGGCCGATCGGCCTGAGCGCGACGCGGAGACTGAAGCGCTCGCCGGACGATCGCTCGAAGGAAAGATCGACCCGGCCGTCGTGTTCAAGCCCGAGCCAGGCCAGGGTATTGCCGTACGGCAGGAACGTGTCGGCAAGGGTCTGCAGCCAAGGCACGTTGCCACTGTAGAACCGGCGCAGACGCGAGAGCAGGTCCCGGGTAGGGACACCGCCGATGGCGAGCACGCGATCTCCGGTCTCGATGCCGCCTGGACTGCCCGCGACGCGGTAGGCGACGAGTCCGCCCTGTGTCCAGTAGAAGCCGACAGGAAGGAGATCCGTACTCGAGAGGGGGCTCCAGGCCTGTGCCAGGTTGGTGTGCGGATCCTTGAGCCAGTCGAGGACAAGATCCTCGTCCTCGAGCAGAGCGGTGGACGTCAGCGGTTCCGAAAGCCTGGCCGAGAGTCTTCGAACATAGAACAGATACGCCCGCCGCATCGCGGCGCCGTTCGCCTCCAGAGCGAAGGCGGGATGCGTCAGCAGGACCTCCTGCGCTGTCGAGAGGAGGTCCCGCCTCGCCTGCGGCAAGGGCACGGTCTGCTCCCCGTACATGAAGACAGGCATGGCAGCCAATGCAGCCGCGATCAGCAGGAGCAGAGCAAGCCACGCCCTCAGCCGCAACGCCGTCCCTCCCGGGGTTCAGATCCGACGGGAGTTTACGCCGCCACCCAGGGTCTGCCAATGGCCAATGGGCCCGACCTGCGGCGGCGGGCGCCGCGTCGATTGCCCGGGCGATGGCGCGGGTGGCACCGCGGGGATCAGCGCGACAACTGCAGCACGGCGGCGTGAAGCGACGGAGAGCCTTGAGGCGAGACGACCAGATAGTAGTTGCCCGCATGCTGGAAGAGCGCGAAGTCGCGGCGCACGCCGCGCAGAGTCACCGCGCCAAGCGACGCCTTGGCATTGCCGATGCGCTCGCGTCTGCCGGCGATGCCTACCGACAGCGGCTGCTGGGACTCCGAGACGTCCAGGAAGCCGTTCGGCATGTGCCCGTAGAGCATCTCGACGAACGCGATGCCGCGCGCACCCTCCGGGTGCACCACCGCGCCGCCGTACTTGAGTCCTGCCACCTGCGCGGGCAACCGCAGCCACGTGGCCGTCTGCAGGAGCTCCTGGGTCTCCGAGGGCGGCAGGACGTAGCCGACCGAATAGAGGCTCCAGGCACGCGACACATTGTGGTGCTGGTTGAGGCGCACGACGAGCAGCACGAGAGCGGCGACGACGACGAGTCCGACGGTTGTCCAGCGCCCGCGCCTTATGCGGGTCCAGTCGTTCGATGTCATGCCTCGAGTATTCCCTCTGGAGCCAGGCAACGCCTGCCGTACCACGCAGGTAGTAAAGCAGTTGTGCGCGAACCGTAAGAGTGACCGCCATACACTCGGGAGCTCACGGGAGTGACGAACGCATGGCCCAGGGCGATCCGCATCTGCTCCTGATCGAAGACGACCCGGCGGTAGCTAGGCTCGTCAGCATCGAGCTGCGTCACGCCGGCTTTACGCTCGCGCACAAGGAAACCGGCCGCGACGGGCTCGCGGAGGCGGCGCAGGGATCTTACGAGGGCGTCATTCTCGATCTCACGCTGCCCGACATCGACGGGCTCGAGGTGTGCAGAGCGCTGCGGGCGCTCTCGGACATCCCTATCCTGATGCTGACCGCGCGCGGCAGCCTGCCCGAACGCGTCGAGGGGCTCGACGCCGGCGCGGACGACTACCTCGTGAAGCCGTTCGCGCCAGCGGAGCTCGTCGCGCGCCTCCGGGCGCTCCTGCGCCGCACCGTCCATCAAGGTGACCACGAGCGCACGCAGGCGGTGCTGGATGTCGGCGAACTGCACGTCGACACCCTGCGCTGGGAGGTCAGCTTCCAGAGCCACCCGCTCAACCTGACGCGGCGTGAGTTCGAGCTCTTGCGCTGCCTCGCGTTGAACCAGGAGACCGTCCTGACGCGCGACATGCTGCTCGAACGCGTATGGGGCTTCCATTACGGCGGACAGAGCAATATCGTGGACGTCTATATCGGCTATCTGCGCCAGAAGCTTACCGCGGTCGGCGCGCCCAAACTGATCGAAACCGTGCGCGGCGTCGGCTACCGCCTGCACGCCCAGGACGCGCAGGGCGCGCCTGAAGCACAGGCAGAGTGAGCACTGAGGCCGCACCCGACCAGGAGTATCGCGAGCCGCGCCTTGGCAGCCTCAGCCGTCGCCTGGCGACTCAGGCGGGGCTCGCCACGGCCGGCATGGTCATCGGCTCCACGCTCTTCGTCTCGATCTTCACGGCCGTCCACCAGTACACGAGCGTCGTGGCCACCGCGGCCAGCACGGCCCATCTCGTGTTCGACACGCTGGGCCCGGGCGGACCAACCGGTACGACCCAGCAGACGGTCTTTGATGATCGTCTGCGCACCGACCCGCAGGTCTGGATCTATAGGAACGGCCAGGTCGTCCTGCAATCGCCGAACACAGGCTCCCGCGTGCCCACGGGCTCGCGCAGCGGGATGACGCTGGGCGGCCCCATGCCCTATGTCCGCGTCCAGGTCACGCATCAGAATCTCGGCGTCGTGCTCGACTATCCCCTGGCGCCGGCGATCGCCCTGATCGAGGATCTCATCCTCGGCGTGGCCACCATCGGTCTCGCGGCCGCGGTGGGCGGCGGCGCCTTCGGCTACGTCGCCGCGCGACGCATGCTGAGGCCCGTACAGGCCTTGACGCAGGCGGCGGTCGACCTCAGGCACGCGCCGGCCGACGCCAGGCTGCCGGAACTTTCGGACCCGCACGACGAAATCGGCCGGCTCGGCCGCGTGCTCAACGACCTCATCTCGGCGCTCGACCAGCAGCGCCAGCGCGACCGCATGCTGCTCGCCGAGGCGGCCCACCAGCTGCGCACTCCGCTCCAGATCGTGCAGGGCAACGCCGCACTGCTGGCCGAGGGAGGCCTCACTCCCGCGGAGACGCAGGAGTCCCTGAGCGCGATGCAGCAGGCGCTGAGCGGCATGACGCGCCTCACCAACGACCTGCTCACCCTCGAGTCTGCGCGCACCCGCCGTCCGGAGCCTGAGGCCCTGGCGCTCGGCCCATGGCTCGAGGGCTTGCGCGAAGATGCCCAGGCGCTCGCTCCCGAGCTTGACGTGCGTGTGCTGTCGCCATCGGCCGCGACGGTGCACGTCGACGTGCAGATCCTGACGCGCGCGTTCTGGGCGATTCTCGAGAACGCTCTCCACTACACGCCGGCTGGCGGTCGGGTCACGCTCGGGGCCTCCCTGCTGCCGGAGGGCGTCGAAGTCTACGTGCGCGATACTGGGCCCGGCATCGACAAGGATGAGCTGCCGTTCGTGACGGAACGCTTTTTCCGGGGCCGTCACGGCAAAGGCAAGCGGGGCACCGGTCTCGGACTGCCCATCGCCAAGGCCCTCGCGGAGTCGCTCGACGCCGAGCTTGTTCTGCGGTCGGCGCCGGGCGCCGGCACGACGGCGAGCATTCGGCTAGCCAAGGACAGGTAGCGCGACACACCCGGGTCACCACGCTTCAAATCGCGCTCTCGACTCCAAGCAGGGCACGCAGCGTACCCGGGCTGGCACCTGCCCTGCGCATCAGGCGCCGCGCGGTGGCTCGCAGCGACTGCGCGGAGACACCGCCAGGGATGCGCGCCCTGCGTGACGCCCGCTGGCAAACGTACTGCACGCCGCGCGGAGATAGCCGCTCGCCGCGCCTGTTGCACCAGAGCGGCCCGGCACCCTGGATCGCCAGGTGGCGCCGCAAGAGCTCGCCCGTGGCCTGCGACACCGGCACACACCGCGCACGGCCGCGGCGTCCACGCACGGTGATGCGACCGCGAGCCACATCGACGTCTCTGCTCTCGAGCTGCACGAGTTCCGCAAGGCTCAATCCGTTGCCGACCATCAGAGCCAGCATGAGGGCATCCCTGAGCGGCGTGCGGCTGTCGACGGCGGCCGCGCGCACGAGCGATCGCGCGCTCTCGATATCGAGAGCCGGCACGCTGTGCCTCGTGCCGAGCGGGTAGCGGACGTGGGCCGCAGGATCGGACCCGAGCCCCGCCTCCCGCCATGTGGCCGCGTAGAGAGCCCGGAGCGAGGCGAGTCGGCGCGCCAGCGTGGCCGGGGCGTTGCGGCGCACGTCGCGCAGTTCCTCCAGGTAGACATCGACGCCGAGGCTGGCGCCGTCCTCAAGCGCCACGTCCGCGAGCGGCACACGCAGCCTCAGTGCCAGGAAGCGTCCATACAGCATCAGGTCGGCGCGATAGGCCGCGATCGTCTGTTGGCCGCGGCCGTTCGCCGCCAGCCGCTCCAGACATATGGCTATCGCATCCAATAACAACATAGGCTACCATCCCTCCATTCGGGATTGTAGCCTATGAGACCATAAAATGGAATCTAGCTTTGGGCTTCCATCGCCTTCTGCCTGGCTTTGGTGATCTTGTGCCGTTCCTCGGCGTCAAGGACCGCCTTGCGCAGGCGCAGGTTCTGCGGCGTCACCTCGAGCAGCTCATCGTCCGCGAGGAACTCGAGGGCGTCCTCGAGGCTCAGGATGCGGGCGGGCTGCAGCCGGATCGCCTCTTCGGCCGTCGCGTTGCGCACGTTCGTCACATGCTTGCGCTTGCACACGTTGAGGTCGAGATCCTTTTCGCGAGTGTGCTCCCCCACAACCTGGCCGCGGTAGACGGGTGTCTGCGGGGTGATGAAGAAACTCCCGCGATCGCCGAGCTGGTCCAAGGCATACGACGTGGCCTCGCCGGTTTCCGATGCGACGAGGCTGCCGCGGCTGCGGCGTGGCGGCGAAGCGCCGGCAGGGGCATAGCCGAGCAGCACGTGGTGCATGGTGCCGTAGCCCCTCGTCGACGTGAGGAACTCGCCACGGTAGCCGATCAGTCCGCGCGAGGGGATGCGGAACACGAGCCTGCGCCCTTCGCCAGCCATCGGCTGCATGTCGATCAACTCGCCACGCCGCCTGCCGACTCCCTCCATCACGGCGCCCACATGGGCCTCGGGCACATCGACCACGAGTTCCTCGTACGGCTCCTCGACACCATCGCCCGACCCGCGCAGAATCACCTCGGGCCGCGATACCGCGAGCTCGTAACCCTCGCGGCGCATCGTCTCGAGCAGGATGGAGAGATGAAGTTCCCCACGCCCCGCCACGACGAACGCATCCGGAGAATCGGTCTCCTCGACGCGCAGTGCGACATTGCGCTCGAGCTCGCGCCAGAGACGGTCGCGCAGATGGCGCGATGTGACATAGCGGCCCTCCCGGCCGGAGAAGGGCGAATCGTTGACGCGGAAGGTCATCGTGAGCGTGGGTTCGTCCACGACGAGTCCAGGCAGCGCCTCGGGCTCCAGGGTGTCGGCGATCGTCTCGCCCACGAACACGTTGGCAAGGCCGCTGAGGGCTACGATCTGACCCGCCTCAGCCCCCTCGACGGCTACGCGGTCGAGGCCGCGGAAGACGAACAGCTTCGCGATCTTGCCCTGCGTCTGCGTCTCGTCGCGGTGCATCACCGCGACCGTCTGCCCGACCTCGAGCTCGCCGCGATGGATGCGGCCGAGGGCGATGCGTCCCAGGTAGTCGTCGTAGTCAAGGGAGGACACGAGCATCTGCAGGGGGCCGGGCCGCGCCGTGGGTCCGGGCACCGCAGAGAGGATGGTCTCGAAGAGCGGGCGCAGATCGTCGCCAAAAGTGCCTGCGTCCATCGATGCGACGCCGGTCCGACCGGAGCCGTAGAGCACGGGGAACTCGAGCTGGTCCTCCTCCGCGCCCAGGGCGATGAAGAGGTCGATCACGCCGTCGAGCGCCGCGGCGGGGTCTGCCTCGGGGCGATCCACCTTGTTGATGAAGACGATCGGGCGCAGGTGCTGCTCCAGAGCCTTGCGCAGCACGTAACGCGTCTGCGGCATCGGGCCTTCCGCCGCGTCGACGACCAGCAGTGCACCGTCGACCATGCTGAGGATGCGCTCCACTTCGCCGCTGAAGTCCGCGTGACCCGGTGTATCGACGATGTTGATGGTGTGACCGCGGTACACGACGGCGGTGTTCTTCGCCAGGATGGTGATGCCGCGCTCGCGCTCGAGCTCGTTGCGGTCCATGACGCGCTCGGATACCTGCTGATTCTCCCGGAAGACGCCACTCTGGCGCAGCATGGCGTCCACCAGCGTCGTCTTGCCGTGGTCCACATGCGCGATGATGGCGATGTTGCGGATATCCGCGCGACGATCCTGCGTGTCGCCGGATGCTAAGCCCTGCAGATTCAGTGGAGATCCCCCTATACGTGGAGCAGAAAAGTCAGCGGGCGGACCTTTCGGCCGCCGTGCCCAGGCTAGTGTACCAATGTGGGACAAGTCCCGCCACTGCGAGGTCGCAGGAGGGGCTGAGGTGCCTGCGGCACGCCCAGCCCCTCCACCCTCACGGCATGACCCGGCAAATCTGCCGTCAATCGTCCTCCACGGCGCTGACGAGCTGCCGGAACGCTTCGCCGCGCGCCTCGAAATCCCGGAACGTGTCGAACGACGCCGCACCAGGTGAGAGCAGCACGGTATCCCCGGCTTGCGCCGCGGCGATGGCCGCCCGGACTGCCGCCGCGAAGTCCTGGTAGAACACCGCCAAAATGCCGTCGCGCTCACAGACCGGCATGAGCAGCCGACCCACGGGACCGAAGAGGAACGCCCTGCGCACGGCGCCGAGGTGGCCGTGCAGCACGTTGTAGTCGAGATGCTTGTCGTAGCCGCCCGCAAGCCAGAGAAGCGGCCCATCCACCGCGGCAAACGCGGCCATGGTCCGGTCCGGCGCGGTGGCGATCGAATCATTGATGAAGCGCACGCCGCCCGACTCCGCCACGACTTCGAGCCTATGCGGCACGCCAGGGAACGTCCGGAGCTCTCGGGCGATGTCCGCCGGGCTGGCGCCGCCGGCCTCGGCCAACAGCGCTGCCGCCAGGGCGTTCTCGAGATTGTGGCGCCCGGGCAGGCGCACCTCCGCCGCGT
>DAIBJA010000028.1 GCA_027420455.1 Clostridia bacterium
GAACGCCCTGCAAGCTGGCCCGAACGCCTTTCAGCTCAAGCGTCAAGCCTCCTGCGCCTCCTCCTCGCCGAGGTAGGCGAGGCGCACGGAAGGGGAAGCCGCCACCTCGTGCGGCGTCCCCTCCGCGATCACCTTGCCGAAGTCGAGCACGGTCAGCCGGTCCGCCAGGTCTACGACCCACTCGAGGTCGTGCTCGACCAGGAGCAGCGTGCGTCCCTGCTGGAGGGCCAACTGAAGCAGCCGGCCGAGTTCCTGCCGCTCCTCTTCCGTGAGGCCCGCGGCGGGCTCGTCGAGCAGCAGCACGGAAGCCCGCGCCGCGAGGGCGCTGCAGAGTTCCACCTTGCGCGCGACACCGTGCGGGAGGGTGGCCGGCTTCTGGTCCAGCCATGGGCCGAGCCCGAATGCCTCGATCCAGTGGCCGCCCAGGTGCTGGGGGTCGACGAGACGCAGGTGCTCGCGCACCGAGAGCGTCTGGAACAGCTGCGTGCGCTGGAAGACGCGTCCGAGTCCGCGGCTGGCCCGCCTGGCGGCGCCCCAGCGCGTGATGTCGTGTCCATCGAACAGGACCCTGCCCGACGACGGCAGCACGAGGCCGGTGAGCAGGTTGAAGAGCGTGGTCTTACCGGCGCCATTCGGGCCGATCAGCCCGTGGATCGTGCCGCGCTCGAGGCGGAGGTCCACGCCGTCGACGGCCACGACTCCGTGGAAGTGGCGCGAAACGCCTCTCGCCTCGAGCACCGGCCCGGAGCTCATCGCTTGGGCAGGGGCGGCGCGCTCTGCTGCGCCGACACGGTCTCGACCAGCTGCGGCGCGGCGTAGCCGATTCCGGCGTTCCAGACGAGCTTCACGACGTACATGGGCTGGATCGCCTGGTGATCCTGCGGGCGGATGTAGATCTGTCCCTTGGGTCCGTTGATCTTCATGCCGGAAAGCGCCTTCGTGATCGCCTGAGCGTTGGTGCCCTTGGCCTTGGCGAGCGCCTGGACGATCGCCTGGCCGGCCGCGAAGGAGGTACCGGCGAAGAGATCGGGCGGATTGCTGTAGAGCTCCTCGTAGTGGCTCGTGAGATAGGTGTTCGCGGCGTTGTGGGGGATCGTGTAGTAGTAGTCCGTGACGCCGATGAAGCCGTCGTCGGCCTTGCCGAGCGCCTTGAGTCCGTTGTAGCCGCCGATCGCGCCGATCACGTTCATCTTGGCGTAGAGACCGGCCTGCGCCATCTGCTGGAACAGCGTCATCGCGCCGACCCCGGCCCAGGTCACCACGAGCTCCTTGGGCAGCGGCTTCATGCTGAGGATGTGGTCGATGTAGCTCGTGAAGTCGGTCGTCGTGATCGGCGCGTAGGTGACGCCCTTGTTGGTCGCTCCGGCCGAGCTGAGCGCGGCTGCCCAGTCCTTGACGCTGGACGTGCCGAACACGTAGTTCGGCGCGAACTGGTAGAACGTCACGCCCTTGGCGCCGCCGTGCGTGTTGAGGTACGAGGCGTAGGCCTTCGCGTACATGTACGTGTTGACCGCCGTGCGGAACACGTAGGGGTTCAGGTAGGTCGTTGTCAGGTCATCGTCGGCGGCGGGGTCGACGATGAGCGGCACCTTGTACTCGCCCGCCAGCTGTTCCATCGGGATCGACACGGCGCTGTCGGCCGGCCCCTGGACCATGGCCACGTGATTGCTCAGGATCAGGTTCTTCATCTGCTGCTCGCCGGTGGCCGGGTCGCCCGTGTCGTCGCGGACGATCAGGTTGATGCGGCGGCCGTCCACCTTCATGGTGCCGTGCGTCGCGTAGGCGAGTCCCAGCTTGAGCCCGCGCAGCTCCTGCTGCCCGTAGTCCGCCAGTGGGCCTGTGATCGACGTCACGACACCGATGTTGATGGGTGCTGCCGCCTGTGCCGGCAGAGCCAGCGCGGACGCGAACGTGGAGGTCAGGAGGCCCGCAAGGACGATCGGGACACCGGACTTGAGGACGCGCGCAGCGTGCAAACCGGACCCTCCTCTCGGCTAGAAACCTGACGCATGAATCATGTGTCATTTACCACTATAGTTCGATGCGCGCCTCTGTCAATATATGCGCCTGGAGCTGTTCACTGGGACAGGCAGGGAGTTCGAGGCATCTCCGAGGTGGACAAAGAAGGCGCGCGGCCGGGCGGTCGCGCGCCTTGCGGTGTTGCGGTCAGCGTCCCTGGAACTTCGCCTCGCGCTTTTCGAGGAAGGCGGTGACCCCTTCCTTGCGGTCTTCCGTTTCGAAGACGAGTTGCCACATGGCCGTCTCGTACTTGATCCCATCCTCGAGTGGCATGTCCTGGCCGCGCAGAATCGCCTGCTTCGCCAGCGCGACAGCCTTGCGCGCGCGCCCGCCGATGCGCTCGGCGAGTCCGACCGCCCGCTCGAGCAAGGCCGCCTGCGGGTGCACCTCGTTGACGAGACCGATGCGCAACGCGGTCTGCGCGTCGATCATGTCGCCGCTCAGGATCATCTGCCGGGCCCAGCCGGGTCCGACGAGCCGCTGAAGGCGCTGGGTCCCACCCCAGCCCGGAATGATGCCGAGGTTAATCTCCGGCTGACCGAAGCGGGCATTTTCGGATGCCAGGCGGATGTCGCAGCTCAGGGAGAGCTCTACGCCGCCGCCGAGGCAGAAACCGTTGACCGCGACGATTGACGGCTTCGGGCACGTCTCGATGCGGCGGAAGAGACTCAGCGTGCGTTCGGCGAAGGCGCCCGACGTCCAGAGATCAAGGTTCGGGAACTGGCTGATGTCGGCGCCTGCCACGAACGCGCGCTCGCCCGTTCCCGTGAATACGATCGCGCCGACCGCGTCGTCCTTCTCGATCCCGTCGAGGGCATCCGCGAGTTCGCGCAGGGTGTCCTGGTTGAGGGCGTTCAGGGCCTCGGGCCGGTTGAATGTCAAGATTGCCACCGAGCCACGCCGTTCCTGCAATAGAGCCAACGTCGCCATCCTCCTCGCTGACCTGCATGCGCCGAGGTCAATATAGCAGATCAAGCCATCCGCCCATCGCGTTTGGGCGCGACGGCTCGGGCAGAGAATAGCGGCGAAGGGAGGTGGGCGCCCGGCACAGCGGGCGCGGACCTTGAACTTGAACGGTCGGATCCGAAATGTGTGGCGGTCGATCGGGCGCCTGCAACGCAGAGCCGCCGCCGCCGTGCGCCGCGAACCGATGATCTGGAGCGCTGCCCTTCTCTTCGCGATGATCGCCGTCGTCGCCGCCCTCGCCAACGGCGGGGCCGGCCCGAAGTCACCGCCGCTCAGCCTGTCCGGGCAGGTCGAGCGCAGCCGCATGCTCTCCGCGGAGCGGCAGGCGGCCACCGCCCAGGCCATCGCGAACCAGCCGCAGGAGGCGCCGACAACCTCGCCTACTTCGCAGCCGGCTCAGCCCCCGGCGCCACCCGCCAGCACGCCCGCGCTCGCCCCGACATCGCCCGTGACGGCGGTCTGGCCCCTGCAGGGGAAGATCGCCCTGGGCTATGGCTGGGTGTTCGACCCGACGGGCGGCTACTGGTTCTATCACACGGGCTGGGAGATCGAAGCCGCCGCCGGATCTCCCGTGCGGGCGGCTCTGCCCGGCAACGTCTATGCCGTCGAGAGGGAGTCGTCCGGAGCCTACACCGTGCTGGTGCGCTCGTCCGACAACATCGTCACGACGTATAGCGGACTCGGTTCGACAGAGCTCGCGGTGGGAGGGTCCATCGGGCAGGGAGGCGCCATCGGCACCCTGCCGAGCGGCAAAGGAAGTCGCAGCGGCCGTCTTGGGTTCTCGATCACCCGGGCCGGACAACCCGTAAACCCCGCTTCGATGCTACCGTCCTCGACGGCAGGCGCATCGCCGCAAGGCTGAGCGCATAAGTATTGCGCGAACGTTGCCGAGGAAGGGGCCGGATGCGGTGAAGGACCACATCTGGAAGCGGGCGCTTGACGCCACCTGGTTGGCTGCAAGGCACCGACCTGATCCCCGTCGACGGGCAGCGCATGACGGACAGAAAAGGCAGCGACACCCGAAGCAAAACGCTTCGGGTGTCGCTGCAATCGCGGGCAAGTGGTCGCCCGCGGGATGTTCGAGGGAGCGCCGGCAAGTGGCCGGCGGCCGCGCAATCGGAACTACTTGGCGGCTGGTTTCGCCGTGTGCCGTCCGCCAGGGGGAGCTTTGGCTGAGCGGTGCGTGCGCTGGAGCCGCACTGGAGCCCGATGTCCTCGTAGCGATGATGCCGCGGTCGTAGCGCCCGAGGTGCGCGGTGCGTCAACCAATGTCCCCAGTCGAGTGTCCGGGTCCGCGCCCGCCGTCGGACAGGAGATATCAGACGACGACGGTGCAGACGATCGACTCGGGCTATCGGGACGCCTCCCGATCACGCCACCCTCAACGCGTGAGGATGGTCCGCGGCCTGCCTTCATGATGCGTAAGGCCCGGCGAGCTCGATAGTGCCGAATGGGCCCGTCGACGCGGGTCCGATCGTACCGAGGCAACCTGCGCAAGGAGGAGGACGCGGCCACATAGACTGTGCCGGCGCACTGGACAGGAGGGATCCGGGTGGAAATCCGGGTGGATGTGTCCGAGCGTGAATGGCGCGAGGCTTGGCACGCCCTCGTCGAGCAGCTGCGGCGCAGGGGCAGGCTGAGGTGACCGGCAATTTTGCGGTCTATGCGCGCGTCTCGACCGACGAGCAGGCACAGCACGGCACGTCGCTGGACGGGCAGATCGAGCGTTGCGAGGCGCTGGCACAAAGACTCGGCGCCACGGCTGTCCGGCGCTTCGTCGACGCGGGCGTGTCCGGCACCGACTTCGCGCGTCCAGGTCTGCAGGCGATGCTGGCGGCCGCCAGGGCGCACGAGGTCACGGCGGTCGTCTGCCTGGATCCGGACCGTCTCGCGCGCAATCTCAGCCACCAGCTCATCATCACCGACGAGCTCGATGGCATCGGCGTCGAACTGCACTTCGTCCAGTTCGATCGACGGCCGACGCCCGACGGCAGGCTGCTCTACGCCATTCGCGGCGCGATCGCCGAGTTCGAGGCGCACAAGATTCGCGAACGCACGCGCCAGGGAAAGCAGCAGCGTCTGCGCGAGGGCAAGGCCGTGACCGGCACGCAGATCCTGGGCTATGTCTACGACCGCCGGCGCAAGGGGTTCTCCGTGGATGCGGCCGAAGCCGCCATCGTGCGCGCGGTCTTCGCGATGGCACCGCAGATGTCCACCGGGGCGATCGCACGCAATCTGAACGCTGCGGGACTCTGCGCCAAGGGCGGAGGTCCCTTTTCGCAGTCGGCCGTGTACGGCATCCTGCGCAACCCGACCTACCTGGGCAGGATGCTGCAGCTGCGCGGGCAGGGCAGCATCGAACTGCCCGCTCTGGTCAGCCGCGAGGCCTTCGACCTGGCCGCCACCGCCTTGAGCGCCCGCCGGCGCAGGCCCGAGGGACATGGACGCGTCTACCTCCTGAGCGGCATCGCGCGCTGCGCGATCTGCGGGCGCAGGGTGACCGGCAGCGGCGGCAGCCGTCCTTATTACGCGTGTTCGGGCAAGCGCCTGCGGCCGGCCTGCAGCTCCCCGTACTATCCCGCGCAGCCGCTCGAGGCGGCCGTATGGGCGCAGGTCGTGGCGAACCTCGACCAGGCCGCGGACGGGGAGGTTCCGCAGATCGAGGTGTGGCACGAGCGCTCCGTCGCGCGGGATCGCAGGCGCCTGGAGACGCGGCGCAGGCGCCTCCTGCAGGCGGGAGCCGCGGGCAGACTGTCGCCGGAGGACCTCGCCCTCGCACTCGGGCAAGTGGACGCACGCCTCAGGGCGCTAGAACGGGAGCCTTCCCCCGCGGAACGGGACGGCGATGGCACGGCCGCCCGGGAATACCTCCGCCAGGCGGACGCGGTGGGCCGCCGCGAGATCCTGCGCATCCTGGGCATCGAGGTGCGCATCGGACCTTCCGGCGTCGATATCGCCATGGCGGAGCGACCGGCTGCCCCCATGTCTGTCCAGTAACCGCGCGATGGAGGTCGCGGACTACATTCTCGCGACGCAGGACACGGTACGCGACACCGCTCATCGCTTCGGGGTTTCGAAGAGCACGGTGCACAAGGATGTCACGGAGCGCCTGCCGCGCATCAACCCGCAGCTGGCGCGGCAGGTCAAGAGCGTGCTCGAACACAACAAGGCCGAGCGTCACATCCGTGGCGGCGAGGCGACGCGGCGCAAGTTCCTGGAGCGCTCGCTCTAGCGTCCCAAATCCCTGGATGGAGAAATAGTGCAGGACCTTCGACCTTGCCGGACGAATTGGCAATGGATCTCGGACGGCATGGTTGGAGGACACCTGCATGGAAATCGCGGTCGATCTGGGGACGGCGAACGTCCTCGTGGCGGTGCGCGGCAAGGGCATCGTGCTGCGTGAGCCCTCTGTCGTGGCCGTGGAACGGGAGTCGGGGCGACTGGTGGCGATCGGCGACAAGGCGCGCCAGATGCTTGGCCGCACGCCGGGATCCATCGTCGCTTCCCGGCCCCTGCGCGATGGCGTGATCGCGGATTACGATATCACCGAGGCGATGCTGCGCTACTTCATCGCGCGCGTCACCCCAGGGCGCAGCATGACGCGACCACGCGTCATGGTCTGCATTCCGACCGGCGCCACCGGCGCCGAGCGACGCGCCGTGCGCGAGGCGGCGCAAAGCGCGGGGGCCGGCAAGGTCGAACTGATCGAGGAACCGCTGGCCGCCGCCCTTGGCGTCGGACTGGACATCACCAAGGCCAACGGCCACATGGTCGTGGACATCGGTGGTGGCACGACCGACGTCGCCGTGCTCAGCCTGGGTGGGATGGCCGCAAGCGATTCGGTGCGGGTCGGGGGCGACGCCATGGACGCCGCGATCGCGCACGAGCTCAGATCGGCCTACAGTCTGGCCATCGGCGAGCGCACGGCGGAGGAAGTCAAGATCGAAGTGGGTTCCGTGCATCCGGATGGGCGGTCGGCGACGATCGACATTCGCGGACGCGACCTCCTGACGGGCATGCCGCGCACCCTCAGCCTGACCTCCGCGGACGTGCGCCCCATCCTGATGGAACCAGCGCATCAGATCGTCGACTCGGTGCGGCGCGTCCTCGAGGAAACGCCGCCCGAACTCCTTGCGGATATCCTCGACCGAGGTATCTGGCTTACGGGAGGCGGCTCCCTGCTGCATGGCCTGCCGGAGCTGATCTCCCGCGAGACGGGGTTGCCGGCGCAGCGATCGGACGACCCTATGACCTCGGTGGCCCTCGGCACGGCCCGTGCCCTTGAACTCGAGCTCGTGGGCCGTCATATCGTGGTCTTCAAGCGCGTGATCTGAGGTAGCCAGGCTGCTTCCTGGTCGTACGATAGGAGGAGCTCATGGACGCACTGGACCTCTTGCCGCACCGCTACCCCTTCCTCATGGTGGACAAGATCGTCGAGATCGTACCGCGTGAGCGCGCGGTCGCGATCAAGAACCTTTCCCACGGCGAGCCGGTGTTTGTCGGCCATTTTCCCGGCATGCCGATCTTCCCTGGGGTGCTTCAGCTCGAGTGCATCGCGCAGACGGCGGGCCTCTGCTTTGGCGCGGAGATCGGTGACAGGGTAGGCGTACTCGCCAGTGTGGACGGGGCGAAGTTCCACCGGCCCGCGCGACCCGGCGACCAGCTGCGCATCGAGGCCAGGATCGTCCGGAACCGACACGGCTTCGCGAAGGCTGAGGGCAGGATCACCTGCGACGACCAGATCGTCGCGCAGGCGAACATCACCTTCGCCCTCGTGGCACGCAGCGCGTTCGAGTCGGGAGGGCGGAGCGACTCCAAGGACTGACGCTCTTCCGGCCATAGGCTGCGTTGACGCGCCTTGAGGCCCTATGCTAGGATGATTTTCGCTAAAAATCGAACATGCTCATCGCGAGTGGTGGAGGGGCTGGCCCGATGAAACCCGGCAACCGGGCGTTTGCCACGGTGCCAAACCCTGCAGCAACGCTGAGGGATGAGAGAACGCAGCCG
>DAIBJA010000047.1 GCA_027420455.1 Clostridia bacterium
GGCGCCGTGAGCTTTACGCTCGTGTGGGTTCAAATCCCACCTTCGGCACCAGTCTTGTCGGGATGGCGGAATTGGTAGACGCGTACGTTTGAGGGGCGTATGGGGTAACCCGTGGGGGTTCAAGTCCCCCTCCCGACACCAGCCTTGAGAAGAAGACGCAGGCGAGTCCTGCGTCTTCTACCGTTATGCCGACGCGGTGCGTTGCCTCTCCCGCCGGGCCTCCTGCGCGTGGCAGGCGCACAAACGCGGCTGCCCGTTTTCTCGACGGAGCGGCTTGTGCCTACCGACCCGACGCGGGCCGGGCATGTCGGCTATCATGGTAGGGCACATGGTCCGGGCGCGGGCCCGGTTGGTGGGAGGCGGAGCCAGGTGGAGCACGCAACCTTCGGCGGAGGATGTTTCTGGTGCCTCGAGCCCGTATTCCAGGGTCTGCGCGGCGTCTCCGAGGTGGTGGTGGGCTACGCGGGCGGTCACGTGCCGAATCCGAGCTACGAAGACGTCTGCACGGGCCGCACCGGGCACGCCGAGGTGGTGGACGTCGTCTTCGATCCCTCCGAGATCCACTATGAAGACCTGCTTGAGGTCTTCTTCGCGATCCACGACCCGACCACGCTGAACCGCCAGGGCGCCGACATCGGGCAGCAGTACCGCTCGGTGATCTTCGTCAGGACGAAAGAACAGGAGGAGGCCGCACGCACCTTCGTCGGGCGGCTACCGCACGATCCCGCGTGGCAGGGGAAGGCGATCGTCACCGCGATCGAGCCCTTCCAGGCGTTCTATCCCGCGGAGCAGTACCATAGCGACTACTTCCACCGCAATCCGCAGCAGGGCTACTGCCGCGTCGTGATCGCGCCGAAGCTGCAGAAGTTCCAAAAGCGCTTCTCCGGCCGGCTCGGGGTCTAGCGACATGCGCCAGATCATCGCGCTCGGCGGCGGCGGCTTCTCGATGACGCCGGAAAACCTCGCGCTCGACCGCTACATCCTCGATCAATGCCGGCCAGCCCGCCCAAAGGTCTGCTTTCTCGGGCAGGCGAGCGCGGAGTCCGTGGAGTATAGCCTGAAGTTCTACCGCGCCTTCACGCGACTCGGCGCCGAGCCCTCCGACCTAACTCTCTACCAGGACACGCCCCTGGACATCAGGGCAGGTCTGCTCGGCCAGGATGTGATCTACGTGGGCGGCGGCAACACGCTCAACATGATCGCGCTCTGGCGGGCGTGGGACATCCCGGCCATCCTGCGGGAGGCACTCGACGAGGGCGTCGTGCTCGCCGGCATCAGCGCCGGCGCGATCTGCTGGTTCGAGCAGGGCCTCTCGGACTCCCGGCCGGGTGGGTTCACCGCGGTCGAGGCGCTCGGTTTGCTGCCGGGCAGCTTCTCGCCCCACTTCGACGGCGAGCCGGGCCGGAGGGCGCGCTTCCACGAACTTTTGCGGGCGGGCGAGATCCCTGCCGGCCTCGCGGCCGACGACGACGTGGCGCTGCACTTCAGGGATGGCGAGCTCCTGCGCATCGTCAGCGCCCGCGAAGGCGCGTCGGCCTACCGCTTGTCACCGGGGAACGGCGCTGTACGGGAAGAGCGCCTGGCGGCCGAACTGCTCGGGCCTCAGTCCTGATCGCCGAGGGACAGCCGTAGCAGGCGCCCCAGCAGCATCGGTTCCGGCAAGGCCCCAGCCAAGGTCGCTTCGCGGCTCGGGCTGCGCATCAGCACCGTGGGCACGGCGCCGACCTGGAAGCGGTCGGCGAGCTCGGGAAACTGCGAGAGCTCGACGGCGTCCGCCGTCACGAGAGGACTCGCGAGGGCCCAGGCATGGCATAGACGCACGGCCTGCCAGCAGCGCCCTCAGCCGGGAGACGTCAGGATCGTGATCGCCACGGGATCCCGCATCTGCCGCAAGGTGTCCCGAGCCAAGGGCGACGCTGGCGCGTCGCCGCGGGAGACGGCGACGGCGAGGTCGCAGAAGGCGTCGAGCATGAAGCCTTCCGGAAAGCCGACAAAGCCGGCGCGCGCGGTTTGCGGCGACTCCGGCATGCCGACGCGGTAGACGGGATAGCGCTCGATGGGCAGCCATGGGTGGGGGAGGACGGGGTGCACCGGGCGAACGGCGAGGAGCGGCTGAAGTTCCTGAAGGGTCACGAGGTCCGCAGCCTCGCGGGCTCCTTCGTCACCCTGGACCCATACGGTCACGGGGACGTCGATCTCCTGCAGCGCTTCGCCGAGCATCGCTCTTCTCGCGGCCAGCATCGCATTCATCCTCAGTTGGGCATGTACGCGCAATATACACGATCTGGCCACGGCCGGCCAACCTGCGACCGGCCTTTTGATCCCGTCTCGCCACGCGTCTGCCTAGACCCGCCGTTCCGTTAGACCTACCCAAAACTACCCGAAGGTAGCTTTGACGCTAACTTCCTGCTTCATTGGGGCCGGTTTCACAGTGGCCAGATGGCCGCTGCCAGAGCCTGACCCTCCACAGGCTGACGCCGTGGAACTCACGGC
>DAIBJA010000058.1 GCA_027420455.1 Clostridia bacterium
GTGAGCGTTCCCCGACACCGTCGGCGAAGAAGCCGCCCGCGTCGTCCTCGACGATCGGCACGTTGTAGTCCCGCGCGAGCCTGAGGAGAGCCCTGCGCCGGTCTGCGGAGAGCGTCGCGCCGGTGGGGTTCTGCGCGCAGGGCTGGACGTAGATGAGGCGCGGGTGGAGTTCCCGCAGCACCTCTTCGAGCCGTTCGATGTCGATGCCCTCGCCGTCCACCGGCACCTCCGCGAAGCGTGCGCCCTGGGCGCGGAAGCGCTGGATCGCGCCGGGGAACGTGGGCCGCTCGAGCACGACGAGATCGTCCGGATCGATAAAAAGCTTGGCGATGAGGTCGATCGCCTGCATAGCGCCCGTGGTGATCAGCACATGCTCGACGCCCAGGCGGTCCATGCCGCGCAGCGGCAGAAGCCGCCGCGCGATCGCCTCGCGCAGGGCCGGCAGGCCGGCCGTGGCCGAGTACATCAGCACCTCGGACGGCTTGCGGGTCAAAAGGTCCTCGAGCAGGAGCTGCATCGAGGCGTTCGGGAAGAGGTCCATGTCGGGCCGCCCCACCTCGAAGTCGAAGCGGTAGGCGTGCGAGCCGGACTCCATGAGATCCTCGAGGAAGTGGCCGCCGAGATGGCGCCAGCTCTTCGAGGGGGTGAAACGCGCCTCCTTGCGCACCGCCGACGGCCACTGCGGCCGTGCGGCGACGAAGGTGCCCTGCGTCGGATGGCGCAGGACATAGCCCATGTCCTCGAGCCTCCGGTAGGCGCTCTGCGCCGTCATGCGGCTGACTTGGAAGCGGCGCTGGATCTCGCGCTCAGACGGCATGCGCTCGCCGATGCGAAACTCGCCCTGCTCGATCGCCGCTCGCATGTGTTCGTAGATCCGAATGTAGATAGGAGGACCGCCAGGCCCGGGCAGCGCCGCGCCGCGGTCCTCCTCTCCGTCCTGCATGACCGCACCTCGCTCCCGGGGGAAACTCGGGTCGGCGGGATAGACCCTCCTTGGCCGTCCGCTGCAGGATTCCTTCAGACCCGGCCCGACCCAGGTCCGCCTAGCGGCGGAGCCTCGGGTCGAGCATGTCGTTGAGACCGTCGCCGACCATGTTGAAGCCGAGCACCGCGAGGAAGATGCAGACGCCTGGGAAGATGTCGACCCAGGGGGCGATCGTCAGGAACATGCGGCCCTCGGCCAGCATGGCGCCCCATTCCGGCGTCGGCGGCTGGGCGCCGAAGCCGAGGAAGCCGAGCGACGAGGCGACGAGGATCGCCTGCGCCATCTGCAGCGTGAGCTGCACCGTGATCGGGCCGACGAGGTTGCGCAGCATGTGCTGGTAAAGGATGCGGGCGTTCGTCGCGCCGCCCGCCTTCGCGGCCTCGATGTATTCGAGGTTCCTGATGCTTATGGCGCTGCCGCGCACGATGCGGGCGAACATCGGCACGCCGAAGACGATGATGGTGATGATCACGTTCTGGAGACCCGGCCCCAGGATGGCGATCACGCCGATGGCCAAGAGGATGCCGGGGAACGAGAGGATGATGTCCACGATGCGCATCACGATGTCGTCGAGCCAGCCGCCGAAATAGGCGGTGGCGAGTCCGACCGGGGTGCCGAGGATGGCCGAGGCGAACGCGCCGATGAACCCGACCGCGAGCGTCAGGCGGGCGCCCCAGAGGATGCGGCTGAAGACGTCGCGTCCGAATTCGTCGGTGCCCATGAGATGCTGGAGCGAAGGCGCCGCGAGGATGTGCGCGTAGTCCGGCGCACTCGGGGAGTAGGGGGCGATCAAAGGGCCCAAGGCGACGAGCACGAGCATCACGATCATGATGACGGCGCCGACGACCGCGGAGCGGCGCTGCAGGAAGAGGCGGACGTCGACGAGCGCCTGGCGGCGCTCGAGCTGGGGTGCGGCCGGCTGTGGGCTAGTCATAGCGCACCCTCGGGTTGACGAGCGCGTAGGCGACGTCGACCAGGAGGCTCGCCAGGATGAATTCGAGCGCCAAGATCAGGAGAAGCGTCTGGATGACGGGGTAGTTGCGCATCTCCACGGATGTGATCAAGAGGTTCCCGATCCCTGGCCATGCGTACACGACCTCCACAACGACCGCACCGCCGAGCAGGAAGCCGAACTGGATGCCGATGATCGTGATGATCGGTCCAAGCGCATTCTTGAACGCATGTTTTAAGATCAGAACCGACTCGCGTACTCCCTTGGCGCGGCCGGTGCGCACATAGTCCGAGGTGAGTGTCGTGACCATGCTCTGGCGGGTGAAGCGCGCGATGCTGGCGGCGCCCGACGTGCCGAGCGAGATCACGGGCAGGATGAAAGACTTCCAGCCTTGGTCGCCCCCTGAAGGGAGCATGTGGAAGTGGACGGCGAAGATGGCGATCAGCATCATGGCGAGCCAGAAGGCCGGAAACGAGACGCCCATCATCGAGAGGGTCATCACGGTGTAGTCGATGGCGCTGTTGCGCTTCACGGCCGAGATGATGCCCGCGAGGACGCCGATGACGATGGCGAGTCCGAGCCCGAAGAACGCCAGCTCCACTGTCGGCATGAAGTGGTAGCCGATGATCTTCAGCACCGGTTGCCCGTCGCCGAGGGAGTTGCCGAAGTTTCCGTGCACGGCGTTCACGAGGAAGTACCAGTACTGCACGACGAGGGGTTTGTCGAGTCCGAACTGGACCGTGAGGGCGTGGATCGTCGCGGTGCTGGCGTTGGGCCCAGCCAGGAAGATCGCCGGATTGCCGGGGATGGCGTGCACGAAGAGAAACGCCAGTACGGAAACGCCGAAGATCGTGGGGATGATCTGCAGCACCCGGCGCAGGAAGTAGGCAGCCAAGACCTGTCACTCCTTTAGGGAAGGAGGGGCGCACCGCATGGCGCGCCCCTTGCCCTAGCGACCGGGTGGTCTACTGCACGTATGCGCCGTAGACGATCGGAACCTCGTCCTCGCGGACGACGATGCCCTTGACGTTCGAGCGGGTCGCCCAGATGTTGTCCGAGACGCCGAGGAAGATCCAGGGCGCCTGCTGCCAGGCGAGCTTCTGGGCTGCGGCGTAGGCCGCGGCACGCACCTTGGGAGCGCCGCTGTTGAGGCCCTGCGTGAGGTACGAGTCGAACGTCTTGTTGCCGAAGAACGCCAGGTTGTAGAGCGCGGGCGGCCAGGAGCTCGTGGCGAGCAGCGGACGGAGTCCCCAGTCCGCATCGCCCGTGGAGGCCGACCAGCCGGTGTAGTTCATGCGCAGCGTGTTCTTCGCGTTGTTCGAGAAGATCGCGGAGCTCAGCGAGGCGTTGTCCATCGGCTCAACCTTGATGTTGACGCCGACCTGCGCCAGCTGCTGCTGGATGAACGTTGCGGCGTAGATGGACTCCGTGCTGTTGCCGACCCAGAGCACCGAGGTGAAGCCGTGCGGGTAGCCGGCCTTGGCCAGGAGCTGCTTCGCCTTGGTCGGGTTGTAGGGGTAGTTGCCGGCGTTGATCGCGTAGGTGTCGGCCGGCGGAATCGGAGAGTGGAGGACCTGGCCGTAGCCGCCCCAGACCACCTTGATGAAGGTGCTCTTGTCGACGGCGTAGTTGAGCGCCTGGCGCACCAGGACGTTCTTGAGCGGGCCGACCTGGGTGTTCAGTGCGACGTACCAGGCGGCGTTGCTCGGAGCGATCTGAACGTTGATGCCCGGCTGGCCCTTGAGGGACTGCACGAGCTCGTTCGGCACCGGGTAGATCGCCTGGAACTGGCCGGTCTCAAGGCCGGCGAGGCGCGCACTGGCGTCGGCGACCGGCTTGTAGGTGATCGACGCCACCTTGGCGGCGCCTGCCTTGTTCCAGAAGTTCGCGTTGCGGACGAGGGTGATGTGGTCGCCCTGGACCCAGTCCTTGAACACGAACGGGCCAGTGCCGCCGATCGGGTTGGCGCAGAGGTAGTTGACGCCCTTCGCGAGCACCTTCGGCTCGATGACGGCGCCCGCCGGGTGGGCGAACGTCGGCAGGATGGCGCCGAACGGCTTGCTGAGGACGAACTGCACCGTCTCGGTGTTCAGAACGTTGATCTTGCTGATGACCGAGTAGAGTGCGGTGCGGACGAGGTGGTTCGCGGGGTTGAGGAGCCAGGTGAAGCTCTGCTTCACGGCCTGGGCCGTCACCGGGGTGCCGTCCGAGAACTTCGCGGCAGGGTTCAGGTAGAACGTGATCGAGCTGGCGTTCGGCGCCACCTTCCAGCTCTTCGCCAGCTCGCCGACAAGCTGCATCTGGCCGTTGTAACCGACGAGGCCTTGATAAATGTTGGACTCCACACCGAACGACAGGTTGTCGTTGGTGTTGTACGGCAAAAGACACACCGCGTCTCCACTCACCGCGATGGTGATGTTGGCGGTGGGAGCGGCAGCTTGCACGCCGACCGTGGTCGAGAGCAGCATGGCGGCGGTACCGAGAATCCCGCCGAGGAGCCTGCGAATCTGCATCCGATAGCCTCCTTCAGATGAGCTGATGGGGTCCGTAGCGGACCCGGAAGGGAAGGGATCGACCGCTCTCCCAGATCTGCTCTCGCCCCTCACCTCCTTTAATGGCGGCCTTCCTAGAGGAAGGCCCCGGGGGGCATGTCCCAGCCCAGGTCATGACCTGGGCCGATGATGGGCGGCCAAACGGCTCGCCGCGGGGAACTGCTATGCGGAGAGGACCTTGCGCTTCGCCGCCTCGACAAGCGAGCGGAAGAGCGCAAGCGCCGCTGGATCATTGCGCCAGAAACCCTCCGGATGCCACTGGATGGCCATCCAGTAGGGGTGGCGCGGATCCTCGAACGCCTCGACGACACCGTCCGGAGCTGTCGCGGCGAGTATGGCGCCTTCGGGCAGGTCGTGCACGGCCTGATGGTGGAAGGAGTTCACACGGATCTCCTCGTGGCCGATCAGCTCGGCGAGCTGCGTACCGGCCACCACCGACGCGGTGTGGCTCTGGTGGCTCCTGGGCGCGGTCTGGAAGTGCTTGATGCTGCCCGGCCGCTCGCTCGGTAGGTCCTGGAAGAGCGTGCCGCCGCCGGTGACGGCGAGCAGCTGGCAACCCCGGCAGATGCCGAGCGTAGGCAGGCCGATCTTGTAGGCCTCGCGCGCGAGGGCGATCTCGAACGCGTCGCGCTTCGGGCTGACACCGCCGAGGCCCGCCGCGGGCTCCAGGCCGTAGAGCGCGGGATCGAGATCGGCGCCGCCGGTGAAGAGGATTCCGTCCAGGCGCGTGAGAAGCTCTGGAGCGAGTTCGGCGCTCACGCCGATCAGGACGGGCAGGCCACCCGCCGCCTCGACCGCCTGCTGGTAAGGAGAGTTGAGCCGGAACTGCTGCTCGTCCGCGTCGTACCCCATCGTGATGCCGATCCAGGGCCGCATGGGATCATCCTTTCCCGATTCGTGTCGAATTCGCCCTAAATGCCGTATTACCTACATGGTGAAACGCCGAACGAATTCTGTAAGCCGGTAAACATCCGCGAAATTGCTGACGATGCCGAGTGATACCCTGAGGCCACCATCGAGCCGGTCGCTGACAGAGCGGAGGAATTCGGCGCTCGACGCCGCCTGATGCGTGAAGCTCTCCGCGAGCAGGCGGGGGCTCATGTGCATCGCGATCTCCCGCGCGCCCGGATTGCAGTGGCAGCCGCTGCGCATCGAGATGCCCTGGGCGTCGGCGGCCTGCTGCACGAGCCCATAGTCGATGGGCGTTCCGTCCGGGCCCAGGAGGTTGAAGACGATCGTGGCGCCGCGCGCCGTGCAGTCGGCAGGGCCGTAGATCTCGCAGCGAGGCGACCCGCCAGGGTGCCTCAGTTCCTTGAGCTCAGCGAGGAGCCAGCCCGCCAGCAGCATGACGCGGCGGTGGACAATGTCGACGCCGATGCCCTCGAGGTGCCTGAGGCCGATCGAGACGGCCGGGAGGGCGAGGTAGTCGACCGTGCCGTCCTCGAAGGAGAACGGGGCGTCGAAGAGCCGGTGCGCCGTGCCGCGTCCCTGGAAGGCCATGACGGAGGCGAAGGCCACTGTGCCTCCGGCGTACCACGGGCGCACGAGGCGGCGCAGGGCGTCGTAGCGCGCGAGGAGGCAGCCGACGCCGGTCGGGTAGCCGAACATCTTGTAGAAGGAGATGTCGACGAAGTCCGGGTGCACGAGGTCGAGCCGAAGCTCGTTCGTCGGGGCGAAGGCCGCCGCGTCGAGCAGCACGTCGAAGCCCTGGGCCTGGGCCCGGGCGATCCAGCCGAGGTCGTGCTGCACGCCGCTGAAGTTCGACTGCGCGGGGTAGGCGAAGAGGCTCGGCCCGCTGCCCGCGCCGCGGGCGAGCTCCGCTGCCAGGGTGTCCTCGTCCAGGCGCATGTCGGCTCGCAAGGGGATGTAGCGCACATCGGCCCCCTTGGCGGCGGCGAACTCCCTGAGGCCGTTGACGGAGTTGTGGTTGTCCGCGGTCAGGAGAAGGCGCGAGCCGTGCTCGTACGGGTAGGACTCCGCGACGATCTTGAGGGCAGCGCTCGCGTTCTGCGTGAAGATCACGGCGTACTCGTCCGGGGACGCCCGGAAGTGGCGGAGAACGTCCTGACGCGCGATCTCCGCGAGGTGCGTCGCGGCCGACGAGGACGGGTTCGACGAATGGGGATTGCCGTAGACGCCGTGCAGCAGGAGGTCCATGTGCTCACGCACCTGGGACTCCCCGTAGAGGCTGCCGCCCGTGTAGTCGAGGTAGGTGTGGCCGAGATCGTCGAGCCGGCGGTAGTCGCGCTGGCGCAGCAAATCGATGGCCTCGGTCTCGGCATAGCCCGGCTTGCTCAGGAGAAAGCGCGCGAACGCCTCCGACATGCTCGCCGTGGCCAGATGCGTCTCTGAAAGCTCCGTTTGCGGCTGATCCATGCTGCCGCCTCCTCAAGGATTCCGAGAGCACGGTATGCGGTGCCGAGGCCACCGCTTCATCTCACGGCAACATTGCAGCACAGCCCCCAAATACCGCATAGATCCAGAAGCGCCCCCCTGGACCGGTGGTGGTCAGTCCAGTGGAGCGCTTGTATCCGGGGCCCGCCGGCATGCTTTGCGCCAGTCTGGACCCACTCGAAGATGGAGTCCTTCGGTCCCCGCGGCCCGAGGTGGCGGATCGCGGTGCGGACGACGCGCCCCGGCGGCTGGTCCCAGAGGAGATAGATCCAGCCTTCGTCGCCCGAGTACAATATGCGCTCGCCGCGGAAGGCGCCACGTGTCAGGTCCTCGAGGACGAATGATCAGCGGTGCGTAAGTGCCGTATATCTGGCAAAGGACTGCATGCCTTCCGGATGGCGGCGCGGCAGGAGTCGGGGCCCGGCGTTCTCTCGAGCGCCTCCTGCACGACCCGCAGATCATCCTGCGTCAGGATGGCCATGCGCAGTGGCATCTTCCTACGAAATGGCAGGAGGCAGACACCGACCGGCGAACGTCCTGGGCTAGATGAGCACAACTAACATCGTCTTCCTGGCGGTAGTGGCGACCTTCGGTTCACTGGTCGTGGTCGGTGCCCTCGTCTACGGGCTTCGACGCCATGGCATTCGCCAAGTCATCGGTCCACCCAATCCGATCGCCGTGGTCGCTGCGATCGCACTATTCTTCTTCGGCGCAGGGTCGATTTGGGAACGCATCTCGCAATTCTGGTGGGTCAGCCTTCTGGTCATCGGCTTGTCGACCCTGATTCATAGGCCGACACAGAGCTTCGTTCGCGAACAGGTGGTCCCGACACTGGTGCCCAAGGAACCGCCGCTTGCCAAGCGGATGAGCGGTATACAACTTGTCACCATCATGGCGATCGGGTTCATCGCAATCGCTGTTGCTGTTCAGGTGCTGGTCGAGCCGGCGCACGGGAG
>DAIBJA010000046.1 GCA_027420455.1 Clostridia bacterium
TCGTCCAGTAGAGCGCCGTAAAGAAGCTCGTGTGCTGCGACCACGCGAAGAGCAGGGCACTGACATAGACGATGACGGCGACCACCATCAGCGTCCGGGCCGTACGCCCAAAGAGAAATCCACGGCGCATGCGGGTCATCAGTTGGCGAAACGTCTGGAATAAGCCGCCCTGGTCTCTCGTGGGACCTGCCGTTACGCACCCTCCAATCGGATCCGAGGAGCCTATGGAGGTTGTTCGCCACAGGCGCATGGGCACCTTGTACGCTGTCAAGCAACAGACGGTTCGTGCGATATCAGGCCGGCACGCTTCGCCGCATGAGGTATTGCGCCAGCATTTCGTGGTAACCGAGCGATGTGAGCGCCGCCAGGGTCGCGGACTCCGAAGCGGGGATGTTCATGGCGATAGAGCGCGGCACCGGGCCAAGGACACGGGCAACGAGGACCTCAAGCAGACGCTGCGCATCAGAAGACTCCGGCGACGCGACCGCCTGGTAGATGGTCGTAGCGATCGGGACGCCCTCGCGGTACCTGCGGCGCAGGAGCGCGTAGGCGAGCGTCTTGCCGGTCTCGCTCCTGAGGTACGCAGCGCGCCCGCCGGGGATGCTCTGCCAGCGGCACTGCCAGGGAGCGGCGCTGCGATAGAACGGCACAGCGGCGACGGTCTCGGCATCCGCTTCCTCCACCAGAATGCCGGACTCTGAAGCGGATGGCGGCTGCGTCGCCGTCCACTCCAGCACCGAGAGCCGGTCGCGAATCTCGTAACCCTCCCGGCGATAGAGCCGCAAAGCGCTGTCGTTGCTTGTCACGACCTCCAGCGTTGCGAGGTGCGCTCCAGCAACGCGGTAGCGCTCCAATGCTGAGCGAATCAGCAGTGTACCGACGCCCTGGCCGCGGTGGTCGGTCGCGACCCCGGTGCCACCGTTGTAGGCCTCCTTGCGCCCACCCATCTCGCGCATGCCGCTCAGGGCGATGCCGACCGGCCGTGCACCGTCGAATGCGACAACGGAAATCTCGGGGTCGATCTCATCCTGGGCGATGTGCGCGAGCCACTCTCCCATCGTCATCCTACCCGCGTAGGGATAACCCTCGAATCCGTCGCTCCACGCACGAAACCCGTCCTCGAAAGCCACCTGGCTCAGTGTGCGGACGTCCACCACGTACTCCCCCAGGACAAGGCATGGCTACATGCTAGCGGAAATACAGGCGGTCTTGCACGATGCGTCGCTCGGGCGGCTATGGTGGGCCCCGTGGCCCCAGGCGCCAGGGAACAAGCCCCAATCAAGTGGTCGCCGGGTTTCCCGATGTGAAGGAGACGTGACTGATCGTTTCGAAATCGACCCCATTCCAGGCGTCTTCTGGCCAGGACGAGGGGTGAGCTCAGTGCACCAGAGGCTGATCGCCGTCGCGGCTTGCACCGCCTTCCTCCTTGCCGCCTGCGGCACGGCGCCCGAGACGGCGTCAGGCCATGCGAAAACCTTCACCGCCCACAACCAGAGGGCGAAGCCCGGTATGAACCCAGAAGCGGTGCCCAACGGGCCGCCGCACCCGCAGGCATCCGGCAGCATCGCCGTCACGCTGCCCGTCACGAAGCTCAGCACAAGTTTCGGGGTCGACTATGGCCTGACTGTCCCAAACTCCGTCACGGTCACGATACCAGCCGCCTGGGTAGGCGACGTGGCCGCCTACTGGTCCGGCACCGTCTTCCTCGCTCCCGCTGGCTGGACTGGACGAGGCCTCTACGGGGCGGACGGCAGCGGCGGCATCACCCTCTATCCCGCGGGTGGCAGCCCCAGCCGCGGAGAGCGCATCACGATCTTCTCGGATGGCGGTTGCGTAGGCTGCGGCGTCGAGCCGGCAGCGCAGTTCTTTCCCTACCTGCGCACGCACTGGTCCCAGGTGCGCGTGATCGATGCGCCGGCACCAAGGCCTGTCCGCGTCATCTCTGAAGTCTTCCTGTCGCCGAACATCGCGGCCTACCGCCTGCCCGACACGCGGGACGGGCTCGAGGTGAACGGCGTCGCATATTCGGGCCTGATCGACCACGCTTCCGACATCACCTTCGAGCAGATGAACGCCTATCTCCCGGCTAGTGATCACGGCCTGGCGACGGTCATTCTCAATTACTTCCTGGCGCACGCCATGACGATGCCCTGACCGCCCATCGCCCTCCAGGTGCTCCGGCGCCATGAGACAACGAGATTGACAGGCATCTTAGAATAGGTCATGCGCCTTGCCTGCGACGGGGCGCCAGGCAACTGTCAGTCATGCGGAGGGATGATGCTGGTGGCGCGGCTTGAAAGGCACGTGCCGGCTCTCCTGCGGGAAGCTCCCTTCCGCAGGTACTGGATCGGCCAGGGAGCTTCACTCCTGGGTGATCAGATCCGCATGCTCGCCCTGCCGTTGACGGCCGTTCTCGTCCTGCACGCGACTGCCACGGGCATGGCTTTCCTCAGTGCGATCGGCATGCTGCCGTGGCTCCTCTTCGCCGTGCATGCCGGCGCGTTCGTGGACCGCCGCGGCAAGCGCCGCCAGACGATGCTCGCGGCCGATCTTGCGCGGGCGGCGTTGCTGCTGGCGGTTCCGGCCGCCTTCCTGCGCCATGTCATCAGCCTGCCGCTTCTGCTCGCGATCTCGTTCCTCGTCGGCACCTGCTCCGTCTTCTTCAGCGTCTCCTCGAGCACGCTCTTCGTCGCCCTCGTGTCACGGGACCGCTACGTGGAGGCGGGATCGCTCCTCAGCGGAGCGCGCTCAGGAGCGTTCCTGATCGGCCCCGGTATCGGAGGCTACCTCATCCAGCTCTTCTCCGCGCCCTTCGCGCTCCTCGGGGACGCCCTCTCCTTTCTCGCCTCCGCCCTCTCGCTCGCAACGATCCGGCCGGTAGAGCCGCCGGCCGCGACGCGGGAGGCGAGGGACGTCCTCTCCGGGCTGCGCTTCATCCGCTCTTCGCCCGTCCTGCGCGCCTCGCTCGGAGCCGCTGGCACCGTGAGTCTCTTTCAGTCGATCTTCAGTGCGCTCTACATCCTCTACGCCACGCGTTGCCTCCACGTCACACCGTTCGAATGGGGCATCATCCTGGGGCCGAGCTCCGTGGGAGCCATCCTGGCGAGCATCCTCGCCTTGCGCCTCAGCCGCGTAATCGGCCTCGGGCGCACCTTGCTCCTGGGCACGCTCTTCTACACCATGCCCTACCTGCTCGTTCCCCTGGCTGGGGGCCCGCATGTCCTCGTGGTAACCATGCTCTTTCTCGCCGAGTGCGCGGTCGGCGCCGGGTCGATGATCCGCGAGATCTCGAGCGGCGCCATCCAGGCGGCGGCGATCCCCGACGAGGTTCGCGCCCGTGCCACGGCCGGCTTCGTCACGGTCAGCAGCGGCATCCGCCCCATCGGCGCACTCGCCGCGGGCCTCCTCGCCGAGATCCTCGGCCTGCACCCGACGATCTGGATCGCCGCCATCGGCGCGTCGCTCGCCTTTCTCTGGCTTCTGCCCCTCCGCCTGGGCCGCATGCGCTCGGTGGACGACCTCGCCGCCCCGTCGGCGTCCTGAGAGCTGCCGCGACCTGCACCGCCGCCGCGGGACAGGAGGCCTGCGGGCGCGAACCGAATCACGGGACAGGCTGCCATCCATCGGGGGGACCATGAACAGAGAGAGCCGATCGCAGCTCACGCGCTTCTACTTCGGCACGTTCTGGCTCTACAGCGCCGACCTCTTTGTTCTTCTCGCCGCCCGCTGGGGCATCGTGGCAGGGGGCGGCTCAGCGATCACCCTGGCGCTCGTGTTCATCCTGCATGCGCTGCCGCAGCTCGCGGTGGGCATCGTGGGCCCCGAGCGCGTCGGCGGCCACCGGCGGCTGCCCATCGTCGCGGTCCTGGGCGGCATCGGCCTGGCGGCCGTGTCTGTCGCAGCCTTCGCTGGCGGCGGTCGCGCGTTCGTTCTGCTGCTTCTCACGGCATCTTTCCTCGCAGGCTGGGCGAACGCTGTGGCGGTGCCGCTCGGCCAGGCATCGCTGATGCAGTGCCTGCCCGCCGCACAGCGGGTGCGCGGCTCGCGCGGCTACGAGATCGCCTCGCGCATCCCGACGCTTGCCGGGCCGATCGTCGGTGGCGCCCTCATCGGCCTCCTGGGCGTCCGTGAGCTCCTCGTCGGGGCCATGGTATTCTTCCTGCTGGCCGCCTCGGCCTACCGGCGATGGACGCTGCCCGCGTTCGCTCCGTCGCCGCGCCTCGGTTCCCTTCGGCAGAGCCTCACAGCGATCCGTGGCGACCGCTGGCTCCTGACAGCGCTCACCGTGCGCGGACTCCAAAACCTCTTCTGGCCAGCCTTCTCGCTCGGCCTGCCGCTCCTGGTGGTCGGGCGGCTGCACGGCGGCGCTCTCGCCTACGGCTTCCTCCTGACCTGCTACGGCGTCGCCACCCTGCTCTCCGCCGGCCTGTCCGCGCGTCTGCGCCTTTCGCATCTGCGCTGGCTCTACTACCTCAGCTGGGTGACAACCGGACTCGGCTTCCTCGTCCTCTCCGCGGCCACGAGCATGGCCGCCGCAGGCGCCGGTGCGCTCCTGGCAGGCATCGGATCACCGTTCGTGCACATGGCGCTCGATACGCACATCGGTACGAACGTCGCCGTAGAGGTGCAATCGGCCCTCTTCGGCTTCCAGCGCCTGGTGATGTCGGTCCTCGGCCTCGTGGGTTCCTACGCGGTCGGCTTGTGGCTGACGGTGGACACCCCCCATGGAGCCCTGGCCACCTCGGGCGAAGGGCTGGCGGTGATCGGCGTCGCGGGCGCCCTCGCCATGCTTTTGCTGGGCAGGCGCGCAAGGAGCAGCGACGCACACTCCCTGCCTGGGCAAGGCGCCTGACCGCGGCTCTGCCCGTACGGTCGGATATGGAAAGGAGATCGCGATGTCTGAAGAAAGCCTCGTCGCAGGAACGCCGGCGCCTCGCACCCGCGCCAGCCTGGCTCAGGACTTCGCGCGCCTCGGGCTCGCACGGGGCGATCTCGTCCTGATGCACGCGTCCCTAAGCAGTCTCGGCTGGGTCGCGGGCGGCGCGCCCGCCGTCCTCCTGGCGCTCATGGACGTTCTGGGCGATACCGGCACCCTGGTTGTCCCGACCCAGACAGGCGACAACTCGGACCCCGAAGACTGGAGCCGGCCGCCGGTGCCGGAAGACTGGTGGCCGGTGATCCGGGCCGAGATGCCCGCGTACGATCCCGCCATCACCCCGAGCCGTGGCATGGGCCGCATCCCGGAAGCCCTGCGCACCTGGCCGGGTGCAAGGCGCAGCGCCCATCCCCAGGTGTCCTTCGCAGCCCTCGGGCCGCTTGCCGCCGAGGTGACCCGCGACCACCCCTTCGATGATGGACTGGGCGAAAGGTCTCCGCTCGGACTCCTCTACCGTCGCGGAGCGAAGGTGCTTCTGCTCGGCGTCGGCTACGACAGCGCCACGGCGATTCATCTCGCGGAGTACAGGGTACCTGGGGTGCCGCGGGATACCTTCGGTGCGGCGGCCTTGGTCGGACCCGAGCGGCGCTGGGTCACCTACCGGGACGTCGAGCACCTCGACTCGGACGAACTCTTCCCTGCCCTCGGCGAAGGCTACGAGCGTCTGCATCCCGTCGTGTCAGGCCAGGTTGGGTCGGCACGGGCGCGTCTTCTGCCCATGCGCGACCTCGTGGACTTCGCCGAGATCTGGATCGCAAGGCATCTGGCGGGCCAGGACAACGATATCTAGGCCGGGACGCCATACGTCAAGGGGCGGCATCCCCGACACTGGAGGATGTCGCCCCCGCTCTGGCCAGCGGAGTTCAGAGAGGCAGCCGCTTGTAGTTCCGCACCGTCTCGAGGAGTTCGTCACCGTCGAGCGCCGGCACCATTCGTCCCTCAGGCCGTACGGCCACCATCGGCTCGCCGGCGAGGAGGGCGTTCAGCACCGCCTCCTCCACCGCCTGGCAGACGGCTTCGTAGACAGGATCGAAGCACTCGTCGTTCAGGGCTTCGAAATGCAGGAGGTCGCCTGCGGACTGCGGCAGCGGCGACGGATTGGCGGTCGAGAAGGCGAGGAAGAGGTCGCCCGAGCTGTTGCCCCCTGACGTGCCGGTGCGCGCGATGCCAAGTGCCGCCCGGCGCGCGAGGCGCCTGAGCTGGTGCGGCAGCATCGGCAGGTCGGTCGCGACGATGCCGATGACCGAGCCCCGCTCCGGTTCGCTCCTCTTGGCGGCCATGAGGCGACCGACCGGCACGCCGCAGACGGTGAGGAGGTCCGGCCGGCCGAAGTTCGCCTGCACGAACGCCCCGACCGTCCCCCTGACCTCGCCCGTGCCTACGACGCGGGAGGACGTGCCGCTGCCGCCCTTGTGGCCATAGCAGATCATGCCCGTGCCGCCGCCGACGCTCCCCTCCGCGACCGGCCCGCCGTCGGCGCAGGCGATGGCCTCGCGCACGTTCTCCTCGGTCACGTGCTGGCCGAGCACGTCGCTCAGCACACCGTCGTAGGTTTCGGCCACCACCGGCAGCGACCAGAGGTGGTCAGCCGTGAAGGCGTCACGGTACGTCTCGATCATGTAGCGGACCGCCGCGTGGTGGACGATGCCCAAGGAGTGCGTGTTCGTGAGGCAGATCGGACCGACGAAGTAGCCGCCGTCCTCGACCCACTGGAGGCCCGTCATCTCGCCGTTGCCGTTCAGGCGGAAGCTGCCCGCCCAGGCCGGCCGCAAGGGGCCCGCCTTGCCAAAGGGCAGGATCGCCGTGACGCCGGTGCGCACGATCGGCTTGCCCTCCTCGCGCCGTATCGTGCGATAGCCCACCTCGACCCCTGGAACATCGGTGATCGCGTTGTGACAGCCCGTCTCGCCCTCGAGCGGCAACCCGAGCTCGCGCGCGCGCCTTGGTGCCATGGGTGCCCTCGCCTCTTTCAGCCTTGCTCGGCCAGGAGCTCGCAGAGCATGCGCATCGCCTTGCCGCGGTGCGAGTGGCGCGACTTCTCCTCGGGAATCAGCTCAGCCGCGCTCAACTTGAGCTCTGGCACGTAGAAGAGCGGATCGTAGCCGAATCCGCCCGTGCCGCGCGGCACGTGAAGAATCTCGCCCTCCCACGTGCCCATGGCGCTCCACTCGCGCTCGCCGTCGAACAGCACAAGCGCCGCCCGGTAGCGCGCCTTGCGGCTCTGCTGGCCCTCGAGCCGCTCGAGCAGCAGCCGGTTGTTGCGCTCATCAGTGGCGTCCGGGCCCGAGAAGCGGGCGCTGTAGATACCCGGCGCGCCAAGGAGCGCCTCCACCTCGATCCCGGAGTCGTCGGCCAGGACTGGCCTCTTCGTGGCGATCTGGCCGTGCACCGCCTTGAGCCGCGCGTTCTCGAGAAAGCTCGAGCCCGTCTCCTCCGGCATCTCCACCTCGTCCGACAGCGCGACGATGCGGATGCCGTAGGGCTCGGCGATCTGGGCCATCTCGCGCAGCTTGCCGGGATTGCGCGTTGCGAGGACGATCTCACGCACGGCCTGTCACCCGCGAGAGGCGCTCACCGAGAACCTCCGCCTGGAGTGCCAGGAGCTCTGCCGTGCCTTCCCTGGCCAGACCCAGCAGGACGTCGAACTGGGACGGACGCAGAGGCTCCGCCTCGGCGGTCGTCTGCAGTTCGACGAAACTGCCCTCCGACGTCATGACGAAGTTCGCGTCGACATCCGCCTGCGCGTCCTCCTGGTAGCAGAGATCGAGCATCGCCTCGCCGCCGACGATGCCCGCGGAGACGGCGGCTATCTGCCGCAGGAGCGGCCGTCCGACCGTGCGGTCGAGATCCTGCAGCCAGGCGAGTGCGTCGACGAGCGCCACCATGGCTCCCGTGATCGACGCGGTGCGCGTGCCGCCGTCCGCCTGAAGCACGTCACAGTCCACCCACAGCGTGCGGTCGCCGATCGCCTTGAGGTCGAGCGCCTGGCGGAGCGATCGCCCGATCAGCCGCTGGATCTCGTGCGAACGCCCGCTCGCATGGCCGCGCGTCACCTCGCGCGCCGTGCGCTGGGCCGTGGCGCGCGGCAGCATGGCGTATTCGGCCGTCAGCCAGCCCCCCATGCCCCGGCGCCAGGCCGGCACCTTGTCCTCCACCGTGACGGTGCAGACGACGCGCGTCTGTCCCACCGCGATCAGACACGAACCCTCGGCCTGCGGCAGGAAGCCGCGCTCCATCACGACCCGCCGCATCTCGTCGCTCCCACGTCCATCCGGTCGCAAAAGGCCTTCCGCCCTTCTCTTGTGCTTCTGCCAGTGTAGCGCAAACGGCCCCCCCGGCGCCTTAGCGCCGGGAGGGCCGATACAGATCCGCCTAGGCGGCCGCCTTGTCGTGGGTCGGCTTGGCGAGGATCGCGTAGACGATGCCCGCGACGATGAATCCTACGAAGTAGGTGATGTCGCCGAACTGAGGGTGGCTGCTGGCGAACGGACCGACGAACATGCCGTATTGGTTCATGAACGGCACCGAGACCAGGATGCCGATCAGGAAGGCCCAGATGCCTGGTGCAAACGGCTGCTTGCGGTTGTAGAACTCGCCCGTGTCGTAGCGGCCCCTGGCCTTGAACACGTGGTCCACAAGGACGATGGCCAGCCACGGAGCCACCCAGTAGCCGAGCAGGAACAGGAAGGTCTGGTACTTCGAGAAGAACGTGCCGTTCTGGTTGGCGTACCAAGCCACCGCAGTTCCCAGCACACCAACGACCACGGCACTCATCCAGCGCTTCATCGGAATGTTGATCACGAGGGAGGAGAGCGCACCGGAGTAGATGTTGAGCACGTTGGCGGTGATCGTTCCGAGTACGACGGCGATCATCGTGACGATGCCGAGCGAGTGCGGCAGGAGGTTGGTCACGAGGTCCGTGGGAACGAAGATGCCTTTCAACGTGGCGAGCGCCGCGCCGAGCACCTCAAGCCAGACGCCAGCGATCAGGAGCGACAAGAATGCGTTGCCGAACACGGCCCGCGCCGACGTCGACTGGGGCAGGTAGCGCGTGTAGTCGGAAGCGAAGGCCATCCAGCCGAGGCAGTACGAGAACGTGATGGCGAGAGTGAGCATGAAGGCGCCAGTCGCCCCGCCCACCTCACTCGCCATCTTGACGTTGAGCGGCGCCGAAAGGTGCCCGGTCGCAAAGCCATAGACCGAGACGATCAGGAAGACGACCGTCAGCACCACCGCGAGCCAACGCTCCAGGGTGTGGATCAGGTTGTAGCCATAGACAGCGATGATGATCTGGATAACGGCCATGATGGCGAGCCCGAGGGCGAACGACATGTGGAAGAGCCACTGCAGGGCGAAGACGCCCAGCACGGTGTTGACCGCGAACCAGGAGAAGCCGGCGACGAAGTTCAGGATGCCCGGGAGGAAGTTGCCGTAGTAGCCGAACGCCTTGCGGGACTGGATCAGCTGCGGCACGCCATACTTCGGGCCGAACGTGCTGAGATACCCCAGCGCGAGCGCACCGAGCACGTTGCCGATGAGGATCGCGAGCACGGCCTGCCAGAAGCTGAGCCCGAACACGCCGGTCGCGAGGGCACCGGTCACCAGCGTGGCGAACTCCACATTCGCGCCGAACCAAAGGGTAAAGATGTTGAAGGGCTTGCCATGCCGCTCGTGCGGCCCGATCGGTTCGATACCCTTCGGTTCGACCTTGAGCACCTGGTTTTGGTAATCGTACTCAGCGCTCACGCGACCCCTCCGTTTCCGAACGTTCTACGCGCAGTATGCCATAAAGTTCGGTATTTGTCACCTAGGCGCAAAAAAACGGCAGACACTGCCGCCTGCCGTTCCGGGAGGCCCCGCTCAGGCCCCTATGGCCTGTTTGATCTCCCTTTGGATGTCCTGCCACGGAATGTCGCCCTCGAAACGCACCTGCCCGTCGAACAGCACGAGCGGGAGTTCGCATTCGCCCTCCCGCACGCGCCGCGCGAGCTCAGGGTCCTGACCATCCTCCAGGTTGCGGTAGCTGACGGTAGCCTGCCCCGCAAAACGCAGTTTGACAAAGCCCTGAACCATCTCGGCCTGCTCGAAGAACGTCATGGCACTCGGGCAGGAGCCGTAGGCGAACTCCTCGCCGTTCGTGCCGATGATCGCGACGTCGATCAAAGCTCTCCTCCGTCGCTGAAACCCAATTTTGGTGGAGGCGCGGGGGAACTGCCCCCCCGGTCCGCCAGGCCTCAAGCCCGGGCATCTACGAGCGTAGCCCTTGATTTGATCTCGCCTTCGGTGCCTTACAAGGGCGAAGTCACCGTCAGCCAGCTGCAATTGATGTCCGCGCTCCGTCGCCGCGACCGGTGCGCGTAAGTCCGCGATTTGCGTTCCTGCCGACGTGCGGACTTCGTCAGGCGGAACGGCTCAAGCGCTCTTAGGCTGCGAGAGCGAAGTTTGAGTCGTTGGCAGTTGTGCCGTTTCCGCTGTTTTGCGAGGCGCGGAACCTCGGCTCGCTTCCCGAACCGGACCACCCGACGTCGATTCTAGTTCGCCCCCAAACTATGGCGCCGCCCCTTGAGCGCGCGCTCCATCTCGCGCTTCGCGTCGCGCTCCTTGAGGTCCTCGCGCTTGTCGTAGAGCTTCTTGCCGCGGCAGATGCCCAGTTCCAGCTTGCAAAGACCGCGCTCGGTGAAATACATGCGGAGCGGCACCACGGTCATGCCACGCTCGCGCATGCGACCGACGATCGCGTCGAGTTCACTGCGATGCAGCAGGAGCTTGCGACGCCGGTACGGGTCCACGTTCATGCGGTTGCCCTGCTCATAAGGGCTTATGTGCAGATGCTGGACATAGAGCTCGCCTTGCGAAAAGGACGCGTAGGCGTCCTGCAGGTTCACCCGCCCTAGTCGCGCCGACTTGACTTCCGTGCCCGTCAATGCGATCCCCGCCTCGATCGTCTCGAGGACGAAATAATCGTGGCGGGCCTTGCGGTTGTCGGCGATGATCTTCATGGCGTTTCGCCCGCAGGCTCCCTCGGCGTCTCTTTGTTGCCATTCTTGCCGCCCTTGCCGCGGCGACCCGAACGGCGCCTCCGATTGTAGTTGCGGCGCGACTTCCTGTCAACGACAGGGGTGTCCCCTTCGCCGTCCGCAGGCGCCTCGACGGCCCCGGGCGCTTCGCCTGCCACCGCGGCCGTTCCGCCCACCTCGACTGTGCCGGCCACGGACGGCGCGGCCAGCGAGGAAAGCACCGTCTCGTCAACCTGTGGCTGCGACGCCTCGGCTGGCTGCGCCTGGCTCTTCCGCCCGCGCCGGGACCTGCTCCGCCCGTTGCGTCCGCTACCGGAACCGTTGGTGCTTCCCGCGCCTGCGGTCTGCACGCCCTGTGCACCGTTCGGAGCCGGGACGCCCTGTCCGCTACGGGCCGCCTGCGGGACTTCCGCCAGCGAGAGCTCGATTTCGCCATGTTCGACGTCGACCCGCTCGACGCGAACGCGCACGCGGTCCGCGAGGCGGAAGACGCGACGTTGGCGCTCGCCCTGGAGCTGGAACTGCTTCTCGTCGTAGTGGTAGTAGTCATCGGTGAGCGAACTCACCCTCAGGAGTCCCTCCACGCCGAGCGAGACCTCGACGAAGATGCCGAACGGCGTGACCCCAGTGACGATCCCGTCGAACTCGTCGCCTGTCTTGTCCTGCATGAACTCGACCTTCTTCAGGTCGAGCGACTCGCGTTCCGCCTCGTCCGCCTGGCGCTCGCGCTCGGAGGCGAGACGTGCGATCTCGGGCAGGCGCGCCACGAGGTCCTCCCGCCGCTCGTCGCGCATGGGCCGGCGACGAAGGTATTCCTTCAGGATGCGGTGGATGACGAGGTCGGGATAGCGCCTGATAGGCGACGTGAAGTGGCTGTAGAGCGGCGTTGAGAGGCCGAAGTGGCCGATTGCCGCGGTATCGTAGCGGGCACGCGCCATCGAGCGCAGCACGACCGCATTGACAAGGTCCTGTTCAGGCCGACCCTGGACGCGCGCCAGCACATCCTGCAGGGCGCGCGGATGCAGCTTCTTCCCGTTCCCGCCGGCGATATGGAAGCCGAAGCGACCGAGCAGCCCCCTGAGGATCTCGAGCTTCTCCGGATCCGGCTCCTCGTGCACGCGATAAAGGAACGGCAGGTTCTGACGCGCGGCGACCTCCGCCACCGCCTCGTTCGCCTGCAGCATGAACTCCTCGATCAGCTGGTCAGCTTCGGTGCGCTCGCGCCGCTCGATCGCGATCGGCTTGTGGTCCTCATTGAGCCGCACCTTGAAGTCGCTGACGGTGAGGTCGATCGCGCCCCGCTCGCGGCGGCGCCGCCCGAGGATGTCCTTGAGGCGGGCCATGCCGAAGAGGATCGGCATGAGCTCCTCATAGGGCTGATCGGGCGGTTGGCCCTCGAGCGTCTGGTTGACGCCGCTATAGGAGAGGCGCGCCCGGCTGCGGATGACGCTCTCTTGCATCTGATGGCGCACGCGTCGGCCCGCTGCGTCGAAATCGATGAAGACGCTGAGCGTTAGCCGGTCCTGCTGCGGCAGCAGGCTGCAGACGCCGTTCGAGAGGTGCTCGGGCAGCATCGGAATGACGCGGTCAACGAGGTAGACCGACGTGCCGCGACGCAGAGCCTCGCGATCGAGCGCCGTCCCCTCGTGCACGTACTGGCCGACATCGGCGATGTGCACGCCGAGACGCCAGCCGTCGTCCGTCGGCTGCAGCGAGATCGCGTCGTCGAGGTCCTTCGCGTCGTCGGAGTCGATCGTGAACGTGACGAGGTCCCTGAGGTCCTGACGCTGACGCAGGTCCTTCTGCGCCATCTCGGCCGGGATCTTGGCCGCCTCCGCCAGAACGTCGTCGGGAAATGCCTCGGGCAGTCCGAGCTTGCGCACGATCGCAAGCACGTCGACACCCGGACGGTGCATCTCGCCGAGCCTCTCCACCACCTTGCCCACCGGACCGCGCCTGGCGTCGCCGAACACCTCGACATGACAGACCACGAGTTCCCCGTCCTCGGCGTCCATGCGCTCGCGGTCGGGGATGATGATGTCATAGGCATCGCGTCCGTCCTGGGGGCGAACAAACCATGCCCCGCCGACCAGCTCGATTCGGCCGACGATCGTGTCGCGCGCCCGCTGTACGATGCGTACGACCTCGCCGGAGCGGCCCTCCAGCCGGCGCACCAGGACGCGGTCCCCGTGCATGGCGCCCTTGAGGTGTTCGACGGAAACCCTGAGATCCTCACCGTCGCCGTCCTCGGGGACAAACCAGCTGTCGCCGCGCCTGGTGCCCTGAATGCGTCCAGGCAGGAGGTCGACGCGCCCCGGCACAGCCAGGGACCCGCGTCGCGTCCTGACAATCTCACCGCGCGCCACCATCTCTTCGAGCATGCGCGTGAAGGGGGCGCGGCGTTCGGTCTTGATCTGGAACTTTTCCGCGAGCTCCTCCGGAGAGATCGGGTGCTGCGCCTCGTCGCGGATGAAGGCGATCAGACTCTGCCGCGCAGGCAGGTCGGAAGGTCGCCGCCGGCGGCTCACAACCATGCCTCCAGATGCCTGCTGAGAAACACTACGATCCTCTGCACGAAATCTTCCGCGTCTCTACGCGGCACGTGCTCATGGGAAGGAAGCATCGCAAACTCCTTCTCCCGACTGCCGAACCGCTCGAAGAGCCGCTGCGACGCCTCGGGGCGCACCGTCGGATCGTGCTGCGACTGCAACACGAGGACAGGAGCGCGAACCTTCGGGGCTTCCGCCGCAGACTCCCGCATCGCGCGCACCAGTTCTGCGACAGCGTGCACGGAGAGGCGGTCCTCGGCTTCGGGACCAATCTTGATGTACGGAACCAACCGCCACAGGTATGGCGCGACGGAGGCTGCCTTGCGCTGCACCGCCGCAGCCGGGTTCACGCAGACGAGTGCGCGCACGGGAAAGCGCGCAGCGAGGTCTACCGCCAGCATACCCCCGAGCGACAGGCCCAAGACGGCAACGCCACTGCGTGGATGTTCCTCCACCAGTTCCATGAGGGCGATCTCCGCGCCGCGCCGCCATTGGTACGCCGTGACTCTTTCCAGTTCGACCGGCCCGTCCCCATGTCCGGCGAGCCATGGCGCCTTGACGCTATAGCCGCTGACGCCAAGCCGCTCACCGAACGCCGCGAGGTCGGCGGGTACCCCCGTGAAGCCGTGCAGGAGCAGGACGCCTGGACCGTCCTGCCCCCAGCGCAGGCCTTGTGGCATGCCCTCTCTAGAAACCGACGCGCGAGAGCAGGAGGGAAAGCGCGAAGAAGACGAAGGCGAGGATGGCGGTGGCCCGCGCAAGGCCTTCGTCCAGGCCACGGCGCCTGCCGAAGAACGTCTCGCTCGAACTGCCGAACGAGCCGGTGAACCCCGGGACGCGCGCCGACTGGAGCAGAATGCTGACAACCAGAAGGATCGCCACCAGGATATAAGCGATCAGCCCTACGGTCTTCAAAAACAGTTCACCATCCAAATCTTCGCTACTTGGCTGAGTGTAGCATCCCTGCACCAGCGCGCACAAGCGAACCGGCGTAGCGCTGGGACTCGCCCAGCTCGTCGGCGATGCGCAGCAGCTCGTTGTACTTGGCGACGCGCTCGCCGCGAGCCGGAGCGCCGGTCTTGATCTGTCCGACACCGGTGGCGACCACCAGATGCGCGATCGATGCGTCATCCGTCTCGCCGGAGCGATGCGAAACCATCGCGGTATAGCCGCTGCGGCGCGCCAGAGCCATCGTTTCCAGCGTCTCCGTGACGGTGCCGACCTGATTGAGCTTGATGAGAACGCTGTTCGCCGCGCCCTGTGCGATACCCTCAGCGAGCCGCTGCTCCTGCGTCACGAAGATGTCGTCGCCCACGATCTGCACCTTGTCGCCGATCGCCTGCGTGAGCAGGTGGAATCCCTCGAAGTCCTCCTCCGCGAACGGGTCCTCGATCAGAATGATCGGGTAGCTCCGCACCCATCGGCTGTAGAGCTCCACGGCGGCCTCGTGTCCGAGCAGCTCGCCATTGAGCCGGTAGCGGGAGTCCTCGAGCAGCTCGTTCGCGGCGCAGTCGATCGCGATCGCCACGTCCTCGCCTGGACGCAAGCCGGCGGTCTCGATGGCGCGCACAAGGAATTCGATCGCAGCCTCGTCGCTCGGCAGGTCCGGCGCGAAGCCCCCTTCGTCACCCACGGCCGTGTTGAGGCCCTGCTTCTTGAGGACCGACTTCAGGGTGTGGTAGACCTCTGCCCCGTAGCGCACCGCCTCGGCGAAGTCCGGCGCCCCGACCGGCGCGAGCATGAATTCCTGCACGCCGATATTGTTGTCCGCGTGCTTGCCGCCGTTGATCACGTTCATGTAGGGCACGGGCAGGAGGTTCGCGCCCACGCCGCCCAGGTACCGGAAGAGCGGCAGTCCCGCGGCGTTCGCCGCAGCGCGTGCGACCGCGAGGCTGACGCCGAGGATGGCGTTGGCGCCGAGGTGGGACTTCTGCCGCGTACCGTCGAGCTTGAGCAGAAGCCGGTCCACCCCGACCTGGTCGAACGCGTCGATGCCCTGCAGCTCGGGCGCGATCAACCGCTCGACGTTGGCGACCGCCGTGCGCACTCCGAGGCCGTGGTAGCGGGCGGGATCGCCGTCGCGCAGTTCTGTCGCCTCATGCTTACCCGTGGACGCCCCCGAAGGGACGATGGCACGGCCGCGCGAGCCGTCTGCCAGGCGCACCTCTACCTCAATCGTAGGATTGCCGCGGGAATCCAGAACTTCGCGCGCGCGCAGGTCCGTGATCTTGGTCATCGCGGGGCACTCTCCTTCACAATCAGACTCTCTCCGGTCATCTCTTCGGGCGTGGGCAGGCCCAGGATCCCAAGGAGGGTCGGGGCAACATCGGCGAGGATGCCGTCGCGCAGGGTCTGGCCGGGATTGGCCCCTGCCAGCAGGACGGGCACCAGGTTGCGGCTGTGCGAGGTCTGCGGCCCGCCGCGCTCGTCGATCATCTCCTCGGCGTTGCCGTGGTCCGCGATCAGCAGGACCTGCGCACCCTGGTCGAGGAGGGCAGGCACGAGCTCGGAAAGACCCCGGTCGACGGCCTCGATGGCGGCCACCGCGGCAGGGATGGAGCCCGTGTGGCCAACCATGTCGGCGTTTGCGTAATTGAGCACGAGGAGATCCGGGCAGTTCCGGCGCACGCGCTGCACCGCCTCGGAGGTGAGGACTCCTGCCGACATCTCAGGCTGAAGGTCGTACGTCGTCACCTTGGGTGACGGTACGAGCACCCGGTCCTCGCGGGCGAAAGGCTGCTCGCGCCCGCCGTTGAGGAAGTAGGTCACGTGGGCGTACTTCTCGGTCTCCGCCATGCGCAGCTGCGTGAGCCCTGCCTGGCTGACCACCTCGCCCAGCGTGTTCTCCACCGACATGGGGCCGAAGGCGCGCGGGAGCGCGAAGTCCGGATCGTACTCCGTCATCGCGGACAGCGCGAATGCCCCTTCAGGGCGCCTAAAGGCGTCAAACGCAGGATCGCCGATCGCGCGGGAGATCTCCCGCGCGCGATCGGCGCGGAAATTCCAGAAGAAGAACTGGTCTTGCGCCTTCGCTCCGTCATACCAGTCAATCAGCGTCGGCACGACAAACTCGTCGTCCTCGCCCCCCTGGTAGGCCATCTCGAGCGCTTCCAGGGCTGACGAGGCCCGTCTGGCCCTGCCGCGGACGATGGCGTCGTACGCCTTCTCCACGCGGTCCCAGCGACGGTCGCGGTCCATGGCGTAGTAGCGTCCGCCCACGGTCGCGATGCGCGCGCCAGTTTCGCGGCAGACCGCCTCGAGACTCTCGAGCGATGCGCGGGCGCTCCGCGGCGGAACGTCCCTGCCGTCCAGGATCGCGTGCACGAACACCGCCTGGCCCTTGAGGAACCGCACGAGAGCAACGGCGTGCTCGAGGTGCGAATGCACCCCGCCCGGCGACAAGAGACCCATGAGATGCACCCGCGGCGCCTGGCGGAGAGCCTTGAAGACCGGATTGCGGTCGAGCTCCCCTTGCGCGATCGCGCGGCTGATGCGCGGCAGATCCTGATACACGACGCGTCCCGCGCCGATGTTGAGGTGTCCGACGTTGGAGTTGCCCATCTGCCCATCGGTCAGTCCGACGGCCTCGCCGTCCGTGCGCAAGCGCGCCATCGGCCAGCGCGCCGTCAAAGCGTTCCAGTACGGCGTCCTGGCCTGCGAGACCGCGTTGCCCGGTCCCGCCGGGGCGATGCCCCAGCCGTCCAGCACGATGAGCGCCGCGGCCCGTCCGTCACGCATCGACCATCACCTCCAGCATGGCAAGAAAGGATCTGGGGTCGAGCGAGGCCGAACCCACGAGCAGCCCGTCGATCTGGGGCTCGTCCATGAACCCGCGAACAGTCGCGGGGGATGTCGAGCCGCCATAAAGCACCGCCACCTCGTGCGCGGCCGCTTGGCCGCAGCAAAGGCGCACCCTTTCGCGGATCAGCTCCGCCGCTTGGCTGGCCTCTCCTGGCGTCGCCGGCCTGCCGCTACCGATGGCCCAAAGTGGCTCATAGGCGATCAGGAGCCTGCCGCCGAGCTCACCTGAGAGGGCATCGAGAACGGTATCGAGCTGCTGCTTGAGCCGGGCCTCTCCCTGCCCGCTCGCCCGCTCCGCGGCGTCCTCGCCCACGCAGTAGACGGGCGTCAGGCCCGCCCCCCAGAGCGCGGCGATCTTGCGTGCGGCCGCGGGGTCGTCCTCGCAGGCGTAGCGTCGCCGCTCGGAGTGGGCCACAAGGGCGAAGCCGCAGCCCGCGTCACGCAGCTGCGGTGCGGAAACCATGCCGGTGAACGCGCCGGCATCGGCCCAGCCGACGTCCTGCGCGCCGAGTGCGATCCTTGTGGCCTTGGGCCGCAGGGCCGCGAGCGCCGTCAGGGGCGGAAAGACGATGACCTCCGCCTGGCCGAGGCCGGGCGCACCGGCCACCGCGTCCAGCCATGCCTTTGCCTCGCCGATGGTCTTGTACATCTTCCAGTTGGCCGCGAGGATGGGCATCTCAGTTCTCCAGGAGACCTTCGATACCAGGCAGGACGCGCCCTTCGAGGTACTCAAGCGATGCGCCGCCGCCGGTCGACACATGGCCGACCTTGTCCGCGAGGCCGGCAACCGCCAGTGCCGCGGCCGAGTCGCCACCGCCGACCACGGTATACCCACGGCAGTCGGCCACGGCCCTCGCGATGGCCAGCGTGCCTTGCGCGAACGCCGGGCGCTCGTAGAGGCCGAGGGGTCCGTTCCAGAATACCCTTTGGGCGTCGAGCACGATGTCCCTATAGGACGCCTGCGTCGCTGGTCCGATATCGACGATCATCTCGTCGGACCCGACCTCCTCGACGTTTACCGCTCGCCCGTCCTCGGTGATGGCACGTGTCGCCACCACGTCGATCGGCAGGTGGAAGCGCCCCTGGAATCGCCGCATCAGAGCGCGCGCCGCATCCAGCTCGCCGGACTCGGCGAGCGAGCGCCCGATCGGGACGCCACGGGCCTGCAGGAACGTATTGCCGAGGGCACCGCCGATCAGGACGTCCTGCGCCTGCTGGGCGAGGTGTTCGATGACGCCGATCTTGTCCGCGATCTTGGCGCCACCCAGAATCAGCACGAACGGCTGGTCCGTGCCGTTCATCAGGCGATCGAGCGCCTGCACCTCGCGTTCGACGAGCTGTCCGGCGTAGCTCGGAAGAATGGCTGTGATGGCGCGGGTCGAAGCGTGCGCGCGGTGCACCGCCCCGAACGCGTCTTCAACGAAGATCTCGCCGAAGCGCGCAAGCTCCGCGGCGAAGCCCGGGTCGTCCTTGGTCTCGCGCGGGTCGAAGCGGAGGTTGTCGAGCAGGAGCACATCGCCAGGCTCGAGGCGCTTCACCTCGACCTGGGCGGCGGCGCTCGTCGGCAAGCCCTGCGTGAAGCGGACATCGGTACCGAGGAGTTCCGAGAGCCGCTCGGCCACTGCTCCGAGGCTGAGGCCATCCTCGATCTTGCCCTTGGGTCTGCCGAGGTGCGACATGACGACGACGGCGGAGCCCCGTGCCCGCAGGGTCTCGATCGTCGGCAAGGAGGCGCGGATGCGCGTATCGTCACGAATCCGACCGCTGTCGAGCGGCACGTTCAGATCCGCGCGCACCAAGGCGAGCCCTACCCGCGGCGCTGTGCTCAGACTGCGCAGCTTCACCTTCACACCCTCTTCGCGATGTAGGCTGCGAAGTCCACGAGACGCGTCGCGTAGCCCCACTCGTTGTCGTACCAGGCGACCACCTTGGCGAGCTCGCCCACCTGCCCGGTGAGCAGGCCGTCGACGATCGCGGAGTGCGTGTCGCCGCGCAGGTCGCTCGACACCACGGGGTCTTCGGTATAACCGAGAATGCCGCGCATGGGCCCCTCGGCAGCGGCACGGAACGTCGCGTTGATCTCGGCGGCCGGCACGGGCCTACGCATGTGCACGACCAGGTCGATGACGGAGACGACCGGTGTGGGGACGCGCAACGACAGGCCGTGGAAACTCCTGCCCATCTCGGGCCAGACGGCGCCGACCGCCTTCGCGGCTCCGGTCGAGGTCGGGATGATGTTCATGGCCGCCGCCCGGGCTCGCCGCAGATCCTTGTGCGACTTGTCGAGGAGGTTCTGATCGCTCGTGTAGCTGTGCACCGTCGTCATCATGCCCTCCGCGACGCCGAAGTTCTGGTCGAGAACCTTCATCACGGGCAGGAGGCAGTTCGTGGTGCAGGAGCCCATCGACACCACCCTGTGCTCGAGGGGGTCGAACTCCTCCTCGTTCACGCCGAGCACGAACGTCGGCGCGGGGTGGCCCTTGGCCGGCGCCGCGAGCACGACGTGCGCCACGCCCGCCTCGAGGTGCCCCTTGGCAAGTTCGGGGTCGTTGAACTTGCCCGACGCCTCCAGCACCAGGTCGACCCCTACGCCGCGCCAATCGATGCGGGCGGGCTCGCGCTCATGGAATGCGCGAATGCTCCGCCCGCTGATGTAAAGATGATCGTCGTCACTCAGGACCTCGCCGGGAAACACGCCGTAGTTCGAGTCGTACTTGAACAGATGCGCCATGGTTGCGCTGGCGCCTGGCCCATTGATGGCCACCACCTGCAAATCCGAACGTCCTTCGGCAATTCTCAGCGCGCGACGTCCGACGGCGCCGAATCCGGAGATGCCTACGCGCAGCAAGCTGAGGACACTTCCTTCTTGTACCAATATGGACAGAGACCGCACTCATTATAGCGAATGCTACAGTCTAGGCGCCACTTGCGCATTTGGCCACAGAGCAAGTACCGATGGCAGGGGCCGGCAGCACCGCTGCCGGCCCTTTGGACATATCCACTCCTAGATGTCGAGGTAGAGGTAGTACTCCATGGGCGTCGGCTGCAAATTGACCACGTGGAGCTCCTCGCGCCGCTTGTAGTCGATCCAGGTCGAGATCAGGTCCTCCGTGAACACGCCGCCCTCGGTGAGGAAGGCGTGGTCTTCCTCGAGCGCCCGTAGCGCTTCGTCGAGCGTACCCGGCACGGCCTTGACCTTCGCCGCGTCCTCTGGCGACAGGTGGTAGATGTTCTTGTCGAGGGGGCCGAAGCCCAGCTCGGTCGGGTCGAGCCGGCGCCGCACCCCGTCGATTCCCGCCATCAGCATAGCCGCGAACGAGAGATAGGGGTTCCCGGTCGCGTCCGGCGTGCGGAACTCGATGCGGATGGCTTTCGGGTTCTGCGACGTGACCGGCACACGGATCGCCGCCGAGCGGTTGCCCTTGGCGAAGACCAGGTTGACCGGCGCCTCGAAGCCCGGCACGAGCCGGCGGTAGGAGTTGGTCGTGGCGTTCGCGAGCCCGACAAGCGCCGGCGCATGGCTGAGAATGCCGGCGATGTAGTGGAGCGCGATCTGCGAGAGGTGGCCGTAGCCGTCCTTCTCGTAGAACAGCGGCACGCCACCGCGGGAGATCGACTGGTGTGTGTGCATGCCCGAGCCGTTGTCGCCGTAGAGCGGCTTCGGCATGAAGGTCGCGACCCGGCCCTCGCGCCGCGCGACGTTCTTCACGACGTACTTGTAGAGCATGACGTGGTCAGCGGTCGTCGTCAGCCGGTCGAAGCGGATGCCGATCTCGCTCTGGCCGGCCGTCGCGACCTCATGGTGGTGACGCTCGACCTCGATGCCGCACGCCTTCATCGTCCGCACCATCTCCCCGCGCAGGTCGGAAAGCTGGTCCGTAGGCGCTACGGGGGCGTAGCCCGACTTCGGACGGATGCGATGCTGCAGGTTGGGCGCGCCGACATCGCCCGATCCCCAATGCGACTCCTCGGAGCCGATCGCGAAGAACGACTCCTCGGGGCTGACCTGGTAGCGGACGTCGTCGAAGATGAAGAACTCGAGTTCGGGGCCGAAGTACGCCGCATCGCCGATGCCACTCGACTCGAGGTACGCCTCCGCGGCCTGCGCCACGCGACGAGGGTCACGCGAGAAGCGCTGCATCGCGGGATCGTAGACATCGCAACTGATCGAAAGGGTCGGGCGCGCGTGGAACGGGTCGAGGAAGGCGGTCTTCGGATCGGGGAGCATGATCATGTCGCTCTCCTCGATCTCGCGGAAGCCGCGCAGGGAGCTGCCGTCGAACGGCACGCCTTCGGTGAATGCCGCCTCGGTGATCTCTTCGGCTGGCAGGGTGATGTGGTGCCAGGTACCCGGCAGATCGATCAGCTTGAGGTCCACGAACTCGACCGCACCGCTCCGAAGCATCGACAGGATCTCATCCTTAGTCAAGCCCATCCTCCTCTTCCTGATCGTGGCGCTCGCTCAGAACGCGCTCCAACTCGGCCCGGTTCGACACCGGGTAGAGCGATCGCAGGGCATGAGCGGCCATCAGACGGCTACGCACGTCGCGCTCGGGCTCCACGGGCTGCTGGCTCTCGACGATGCGCCGCGCCGTCGCCAGTGTCTGACCAGATGCCAGGAGGCGTTGGATCTCCAGAAGGCGCACGACTTCGCTCTCGCCGTAGTAGCGTTGCCCACCCTGGGTGCGCCGCGGCGAGATGAGGCCGAGCTGCTCATAATAGCGGATCTGCCGCTCGCTCAGCCCTGTGCGCTTGCTTACGGCCCCGATCCCCATCGAGCGGTCCGGCATCGTTGCGCCTCCTTTCTGTCAGATATAGTAGGCGAACACTCGAAAAATGGTCAATGTTTTGTCAGGTTTTAATTGCAAACCTTACATTCGACCGTCCGGGTCCCTCACGGCAGCCGCGCGTGGTCTTGACGCGGTTGGTAGCTACGTTTTATCATCTATGTAGATCTCCATCTATGTAGAGGAGGCTCCGCGATGGGCGAGGACGAAATCGCCGCCGCTCTCTCCTTCTTCAAGGGGCTCGCAGACGAGAGCCGCCTGCGCATTCTGGGTCTCCTGGCCGAACGTCCGCGCAGTGTCGAGGAGCTCGCGGCCGGCCTCGATCTCCGCACCCCGACAGTCTCGCACCATCTGCAGACCTTGCGCCGCCTCGGCTTTGTCGAGATGGACCAGGAGGGGACGACCCACCGCTACAGGCTCGACCTGCGACGGCTCCAGGATCTGAGCCGCGAACTTCTCGCCACCGACAAGGTGCGCAGCCTTGCCGCAGGAGACGCGGATGCAGCCTGGGAGCGCAAGGTCCTGCGCGACTTCTTCTCCGGCGAGGAGCTCAAGGAGATCCCGGCCAGCCGCAAGAAGCGCCTCGTGGTTCTGCGCTGGCTCGCGGAACGCTTCGAGAACGGCCGGCGCTACAGCGAGCGCGAGGTGAACGAGATCCTGCGCCGCCACCATCCGGACGTTGCAACCCTGCGCCGCGAGTTCATCGCGACGGGGCTCATGCAGCGCGAGGAGAGCGTCTACTGGCGCACGCCGCAACCGCCGCAGGACTGACGTCCCAACGACAACCTGCACGGGAGGCCGCCTGTCTTATGCGCACACTACGCTTAGGCAGGTGACTTCTCGCATGTGGTCCATGTGGCAGCTCATGGTGCCGGTGCCCGATCTCGTCTTCCGCAGCGCCCTCATCTATCTCGCCGTGCTGCTCGGCATGCGCCTGTTCGGGAAGCGCGAGGTCGGGCAGTTCACGCTCTTCGACCTGGCGCTCGTCATGCTCGTCGGCAACTCAGTGCAGCCGGCGATCACGGGACCCGACACATCGATCACGGGCGGGCTCGTCATCATCGTCACGCTCTTCTCGCTGAACCGGCTCGTCAACTACCTCACCGTGCGCAGCCGCCTGGTCCGCGACATCATCGAAGGACGCCCCACCGTCGTGGCCCGCGGCGGCCGCTGGCTGAGGCGCGCGCTGGCGCAGGAGGGTCTGGCCCCGGAGGACTGCCTCTCGGCCCTGCGCGATCACGGCGTCGCGACGGTCGAGGAGGTGGACCTCGCCGTGCTCGAGGTGGACGGCACGCTGTCGGTAGTGCCGATGGGATCCGGCCTCAAGCGCGGCAACCGCGTGCTGGACCAGCATGTCTGATAGCCATGGTCTCAGGCATTGGCAGAGCCCGGGCGGGGCGGAATACCGCCTGCCCGGGCTCTTGGTGTCGCATCTAGCGGTTCAGGTCCTGACGCTCCCCCGAGACCATGAAGATCACGGCCTCGCCGAGGTTCGTCGCATGATCCGCCACGCGCTCGAGGTGCTGCGCGACGAACAGGAGGTGGGTGCCCTGATGGATGGTGCGGGGATCCTCCATCATGTAGACGAGCAGTTCGCGCATCACCTGGCTGTAGAGGTGGTCCACCTCGTCGTCGGTCTTCAGGAGCTCTTCCGCCGCCTGCGGGTCGCGGCGGACGTAAGCCCGGAGCGCGTCGCGCGTCATGCGCAGGGCCAGTTCCGCCATGCGCGGGATGTCGATGAGCGGCTTCATCAGCGGCTCGTCGCCGATGCGCTCGGTGACGCGGGCGATGTCCACCGCATGGTCGGCCATGCGCTCGAGGTCGCCCACGATCTTGATCGCGGTCCCCACGATGCGCAGGTCGGAGGCGGCAGGCTGCTGCAGGGCGATGATCTCGAGGCAGCGCGTCTCGATGTCGAGCTGCATGCGGTCGAGTTCGTCGTCGCCTGCGACGATCTGGCGCGCGAGTTCGCGGTCGCCTTCCGCAAGCGATTTGACGGACTGGCCGATCCGCTCCTCCACCAAGGTTCCCATGCGCAGGATGTCCTGCTGCAACTCCTCGAGTTCTTGATGGAATGTGCTGCGCATCTCCCGTACTCCCTTCTAGCCGAATCGCCCCGTGACGTAGTCTTCCGTCCTGGGGTCGCGTGGTCGTGTGAAGATGTCCCTCGTCGGCCCGAACTCTATGAGCTCCCCGCTGAGAAAGAAGGCGGTGTGGTCCGAAATGCGACCTGCCTGCTGCATGTTGTGGGTCACGACGATCAGCGTGTAGTTTTCTTTGAGCGCATCGGTCAGCTCCTCGATCTTCGCCGTCGCCACCGGGTCGAGCGCCGAGGCCGGCTCGTCCATCAGCAGCACCTCCGGCTCGATCGCGAGAGCCCTGGCGATGCAGAGCCGTTGCTGCTGACCGCCTGAAAGCTCGAAGGCGCTCTTCTGCAACTTGTCGCGGACCTCGTCCCACAGCGCGGCACGCCTCAGGCTCTGCTCGACAATCTCGCGCAGCCGAGCCTCCGAGCGCTCGCCGTGGACGCGCGGCCCGTAGGCGATGTTCTGGTAGATCGTCATGGGAAAGGGATTCGGACGCTGGAAGACCATGCCAACCCGTTTCCTGAGACGTGCCGGATCCTGACCCCGCGCGTAGATGTCCTCGCCATCCAGGAGCACCCGGCCGGTGACGCGCGCGCCGGGCACATGGTCGTTCATGCGGTTCAACGTGCGCAGGAAGGAAGACTTGCCGCAACCGCTTGGGCCGATGATGGCCGTGATGGTGTGTTCCTCGACCTCGACGCTGACGTCCTTGAGGCCCTGTGCTGCACCGTACCAGAGGCTGAGATTCTCTACGTTGATCTTAGCAGCACTCAACGGAGCCTACCCTCCCGTCGCTCTCCGGCCAGCACCGCCGCCCCTCCCGCTGCCACCAAGGACAGCAGAAGCAATAGCACCGCTGGCCAGAAGGCCCGCGCGTCGCGAACCCTGCCCGTGATCTCAAGATACCATAGCGCCGATGCGAGCGTGGTGCCGGCCTGCAAGGCAAGCCTGCCGCGCTCGAGAAGGCCCTGTGCCAGCAAGGCGACGAGCGCCGCCTCGCCCAGCGCTCGGCCGGCCACGCCGAGCAGGATGCCGGCCACCTCCCGGCGCACGAATCCGTAGACTGCGACGGCTGCCTCCGCGGGACGCGCACCGAGCGCCTGCGCCGCCTCCCCGGTCTCCCTGCGGCGGCCGAAGCTCTCTTCGGCGAGTAGCACGGTCTGCGGCAGGCAGAGGAGCCCGAGACCTGCGGTGACGAGGCCGATGCCGGGCACGGCGCCGAGCCTGTCGCCGAGCCACGTGAGCAGCGTCGCGCCCACGACCACGCTCGGCAGGGCGGCGCTCATGCTCAGCGCCATGCGCCAGCGCCAGCCACCGGGTGTGAAGGCGAGGGCGCCCCCGGCCGCCACACCGAATGCGGCACTCGCGGCCACCGCCCCGACCGCCCCGACGATGCTCGCGAGAAGGCTGCCGACGTCCGGTGGCCCCTTCGGCGGGCCAATGCCGCGCAGCACACCGAACCAGAGCAGCAGGAGCGCGGCCTGCGTCAGCCGGTAGCGCCCAAGTCCACGCCTAAAGGCCATGGGCCGAATCCCTTCCCAGCCAGCCCGTCAGGCCGCCAAGGAGGCCAAGCAGCAGCGCGATGCCACCCAGCGCAAGCACCCAGCGGCCCTGCGGCGGTGCCTGCGGCAGCTCGCCGAGCAAGGTGCCCGCGAGGCTGCCGGACGGCGCCAGGAGGTGCGGCCAGCTGTTCGCCCCCCCGACCAGGACGGAGACGAGTGCCGCCTCGCCGGCGATGCGCGCCGCTGCGGCGAAGGACATGCGGATCGTGGCCCTGCGCGTCGCCTGGCCGATTGCCCGGCCGGCGTCGTCCGGGCTGCAGCCGAGCGCCAGAGCGGCAAGATAGGTATCGCGCCAGGAGGCCGCCTCGCCCGCGACGCCCTCGGCTACGAGCGGCATCGTGGCGAAACCGAGTCCGAGGCCCGCAAGCAGGCAACCGGGACCAAGGCCGATGCTGCGCAAGAACCCAAGGCCGCCCGCCAGCAGCGCGAAGGCGATCAGCACCCCCGGCGTGCCGGCCAGCAGCGAAACGGCAAAGGAGCTGCGCCCAGCGAGTCCGATCTGGAGACCGACACCCTCGCCGAGCACACCGGCCACTGCGCCACCGACGATCGAAACCAGGGCTGTGCCGGCAGCGATGCCGAGTACGCCGTAGACACTGGGCGGCGCCCAGACCCAGGACGCGAAATCGACGGCGCCGAGCCCCGGCAGGCCCCATATCACGACCGCCGCGAGCGGAACGATGCAAAGGAACAGCACGACGCGCGTCTGGGTCATGGCGCCAGGTCCTGCCGCTTCGCCACCGCGGCCACGAGGTCCGCCGCAAGGCTCGCCCGCAGGTCTCCCTCCCGCCAGATCGCGTAGGCTCTGTAGCGCAGGGGATAGTCCCTCTGTGAGGGCAATCGGCCATCCAGCCGCACGATCAGTCGTTGCGGCGCGAACGCAAGCTCGACGATGCCGATGCCGCCGGGCAGTGCTAGGACGAGATCGGATACCTGCCCGCTCGCGAGAGCGGTCAGAGCCCCAGGGCGCAGCCGGCCGCCGGCCAGTTGCCTGAGCCTCGCCCGGAGCCCTGAGCCATGGGCTCTCAGCACCAGCTCGATGGGCCGGTGCGGCCCCCCGAGCGCCGCCCAGTTGCGCACCTGCCCACGCAGGATGGCCTGCAGCGACTTGAGGCTCAGATTGCGCGGCAGCCCTGGTGCCGCGATCACCGCAAGCGTCGCGAGCGACACCTGCTTCATGGCGATACCAGGCATGCGGTAGGGCACGTCGACGAGCGCCAGGTCCGCACTGCGCCGCATCAGGGCCGCAAGGCCGTACGCCGAGCCCAGTGCGGAGACCGCGACAGGCCCGCCAGCCAGCACCTGGAGTCCAGGACGCGCCGCCTCCGCCAGCGGCAGGAGAGACGTCGCCCCGGCGACGCGCAGCGCCGGTCCCGGCAGCAGTTCGAGCAGCAGGATGAGGAGCGCGGCGACGGCCAGAACCGTCCGCCAGAGATCGAGAAAGCGCTGCACATGGAGCCCCCCGCTCTCCCGACCTATGCATCGCCCGACTGGGCCATGCCCGGAAGGCGGAGGTGGAAGGCGCTGCCGTGGCCCACCTCGCTCTCGACGGAAAGCTCCGCGCCGATCGACAGCGCGAGGTGGCGCGCGATGGCGAGACCGAGTCCCGATCCGCCGGTCGCACGCTGCCGCGAACGGTCCACGCGGTAGAACCGCTCGAAGATGTGCGGCAGGTCCGCCTGGGGAATACCGGGGCCGTCGTCCTTCACCGTCAGTTCGGCAGCGCCGCCGGACGACCCGATCTGCACCTTGATATGTCCACCCTCCTGGGTGTACTTCACCGCATTGTCGATCAGCGATATGAGAATGCCCTCGATGCGGTCCCGGTCGGTCAGCGCGCCCGTCGGCTCACCGGCGACGCCGAGCGCGACCCCGCGGGCCTGGGCCTCTGGACCGTAGCGCTCCGCCACCGCTCGCGACGCCTCGAGGAGATCGACCCGCGTGCGCTCCGGACGCTCGCGGCCGCTCTCGATCGCGGCTAGGCGCAAGAGGTCGTCGACCAGCAGCGAGAGCCGCCTGGTCTCGTCGGCAATGTGCCGCACGAATCGGCGGCGATGCCCCTCGTCGACCTCATCGTCGAGCAGGGTTTCAGCGAAGCCGCCAAGCACGGTGAGAGGCGTCCTGAGCTCGTGCGAGACATTGGCGACGAACTGGCTCCGCACTTCGAGGAGGCGCCGTTCCTCGCTGACGTCGTGCACCACGAGCAGGGTACCGCCCGTGCCAGGTACCGGCGCGAGGTCGATCTGCAGGGTGCGCTCGCCTTCGCGACGCTCGAGCTGCAGTACCTCGCCCTGTTCCACGCGGTCGAGAGCCGACTCGAGCGCGTAGGTGTGCGTCATGGCCAGATGGTAGGTCTGCTCCACTTCAGGCGCCCAGACGCCGAAGATGCGCTCGGCCGCCGGATTGATGACCTGCACGCGCCGGCGGGCATCCAGCAGCACGACGCCCGCGCGCAGGTTCCGGATGATGGCGAGGAAGCGCATGCGGTCGAGTTCGAGCGCTGAAAGGCGTTCGGCCAACTGCTGCAAAACGTCGTTGAATCTCTCCTCGCGCTCGGCGAGGTCTCCTAGAGGCGCGTAGAACCGTTCTGGCTCCGCGCCGGCCGCCAGCGCCGCAAGCGCCCTCAGGACGAGATCGAACGCGCGCAGAGCGCGGCGGCGCAACACCAGGGCGGCCGCAAATCCGACCGCCAGCCCCGCCAGCATGCCAATGACGAACAGCAGACCCGTCATGGGGCGAAGCGGTAGCCCACACCGCGAACCGTCTCGATGAGACGCGGGTGCGACGGCTCCACCTCCACCTTCTCCCGCAGATGGCGAACGTGCACGTCCACCGTGCGCGCATCGCCGTAATAGTCGTAGCCCCAAACCCGCTCAAGAAGCATCTCGCGCGTGAGTACCTGGCCCGGACGCTCCATCAGGGCCTGCAAGAGTCCGAACTCCGTCAGAGTCAGCTCGCGCTCCAAACCCTCGACGAAGCAGCGGTGCGCCGAGATGTCGATCTCGACACCGCCTGCCGCGAGGCGCTCGGTCGGAGGATCGGTCCGACGCAAGACGGCCCTGATGCGAGCGACAAGTTCGCGCGGCGAGAACGGCTTGCCAACATAGTCATCGGCACCCAGCTCGAGTCCGCGGACCCGATCCGCCTCCTCCGTGCGCGCCGTGAGCATGACGACGGGCACGCGGCTCTGGCGCCTCAGGGCGCGCAGGACCGAGACGCCGTCCAGCCCGGGCAGCATGAGATCCAGAACCACCAGGTCGGGGGACGCCTCGAGCGCCAGGCGCAAGCCCTCCTCGCCGTCCGCGGCCTGCTGCACGCGAAAGCCGGCCGTCTCGAGATGGAACGCCACGAGCTCGCGAATCGCTTCCTCGTCCTCGACGATCAGCACGGTGCCCTGACGGGCCACCACGGTCCCTCCTCTGCCAGAGCCGACCTCATCCGGATCATGGCAGACAAAAGTTAAGGTCGCATTGCGCCTTCGCCGGCCGGGCGGACTTCCTCGTCCTGCGGGAGCTCCACTCGGCGCGCGGTGATGTTGGCGCTCAGAACATTCTGGGCCGTCATCTGCTCCACCATCAGCCGCACGCGATCCCTGGCACGGGCCAGGGCCGTCGGCAGGTGGTGCCCGAAGACGACGGTGACGTCGAGGTGGAGCACAAGGCCCTCCGGCCACGTCTCCATGGCCACCCGGCGCACCCTTGCGATGCCGGCGATCTCCTCCGCGGCGTGGGCCGCGATCGCGGATACGGCCTTGTCGTCGATCGTGAAGCGGCCGAGGTAGCTCCAGGTCGGCCGCACAACCGACTTCTCGATCACCATGGCACGGCGCTGGCCGCCGCTGCCCCGCAGGATGAAGCGGAGGGGGTCCACAAGATAGCCCGAGAACGTGCGCTTCACCTCGACGATGGGCGCCGGGATGACGTGCTTGCCCTGCTCGCGGCGGATCTGCTGCGCGTGCAGGATCTCCTCGGGACTCGCGATGTCCTCGATGTGCACTACTTCCGCCGGCTGCGGCAGCCCGAGCACCTCGCAGATGCGTCGCACCATGCCGAGCGATGTGCCGAGCACCAGGACACGCCTCGGCTGGATTTCGCCCAGACGCTTGCGCATGGCCTGGGCATCGTCCGCGTCGGCGAAGATCGCCCGCCGCACGGCTGCCAGTTTGGACGGGGCACGCTTCGCGGACTCCCCCGCGAGGATCTTTCCCTCGCGCACCAGGAGTCCGTCATCTATGATCGCCTCGGCGCCACGCTGGATGGCGACAAGTGACGCCCGATGGCTCTTGCCGGTGCCGCTCGGACCTACAAGCGCCACGACCTGCAAAGACCTTCCCGTCCTTCTTCCGGCCCGCGCCCGCCTATGCGCGGCAGAGGCCGGTTCCTGCTCGCATGATAGCAGATGCGTTCGATGAACGGTTCAGGCCTCCGGCGCGAGGTCGGGTCGCAGGGACAGCGTCCCGTGAAGGTAAACCGGCACGAGGCGCTGACGCTCGGGGCGCTCCACCTCCACGAGGACGCGGATCATCCTCTGGGGCATTCCCGGCACGGCCGTCTCCACGGCGCCGAGCAACGGGACGTCGGTCCAGCCCAGCCGGCGCGCGGCATACGCGGGGAACGCCGCGTCGAGATCGGGTGTCATGGTGAAGAAGGCGGCCACGACCTCAAGAACCCGGATACCGTTCCGCTCCACGATGGCGTCGATCAGCTCTGCGGTGGCATCCCAGATCGCCTCGGGGCTGTTCTCTCTCGCGATCGTCGCTCCGCGCACGGCGCTAACGGCCATAACCCACCTCTTCACGCAATGTCGTCGCAGCTCGGCGGGCTGCCTCAAGCGTCTCGGGCAGGCCCTGCGCGACGTCCGCCAGTATCGCGCCGAGTTCCCGTGTGGCCGCCTCAACCGCCGGACTGTTCAAGTCGAGGATCTCCTGCCACAGTCCGGTCGGACTCGTCGCGACGCGCAGCATCTCAAGCGCCGCGGGCCCGAGGAGTTCCACCGGCCGCTCCTTCAGCATCAGAGCCAGGGCGCAGCTGAAGGTGTAGCAGAGATGCGAGGTGACGGCGACCTCCCGGTCGTGGTCGCCGGGGTCCAGCCAGATGGGCACCGCCCCAACCGAGCGCACGAGCGCCTCGGCCGCCTCCCCGGGACCGCCGCCGGCACAGAGGGCGAAACCCCGTCCGGCGAAGAGCCCCGTCTGCGCGGCGCCCGGTCCGGAACCGGCATTCCCGGCCAAAGGATGTCCGCCGACAAAGGGCAGGCCCCGTTGTCGCGCGGCGGCGCAGATGGGCTGTTTCACGGACCCGGTGTCGAGCCAGAGGGGCGCCTGCCACGGAGCGTCGAGCAGGGCGATACTCGCCTTGGGCGGCGCGGCGAGCACGATGCAATCGAATCGTCCGTCCATTTCAGGGATGCTTCCCCTGATGGCGCCAGCCGCCGAAGCCGCCTCGCAATGCTCTGGCGACACGTCGTAACCCCAGATTTCGTGCCCCAAAGCCGTCAGATCAAGGGCCAGGGATGTGCCGATGAGGCCGAGCCCCGCGATCAAGATCCGCACAGAGCTCACCCCCGTCCCAGCTTGAGGCGCCGCCAATGGCGGCCGGCTATGGCCTATTCGGGGTGCGCAACGACGCGGCTGCGCATCTCCGACAGGATCTCGGGCGGAAACGGTATGGCGCGCCGGATGCTGCGGTCGAGGTGCGCAGCGATGAACTCGCACGTCGCGACGAGCTGGCCGTCTCTCGACAGGCGGAGAGAATGCCGATAGCGGATGGTCTTCTCCCGCACCTCGAGCAGATCGGTGTAGACGGCGACGGTGTCTCCTGGAAAGAGCTCCTTGTGGTAGGTCGCCTCCTGCGTCAGGGCAGCCATGCCGAAGCCGCTCGACTCGAAGTACGGCCGCCCGAGGCCGAGCCGGCCGAAGAATCCCCAGTTCGCCGCATCGAAGATCTCCGCATAGCGCGCGATGTTGATGTGGCCCATGTGATCCGCTTCCCAGGGATACACGACGCCGACATAGGTCGGCTCGAGGTTCTGCTCGTTCAGCGACAAGGCTCCCCCTCCTGGCAGGTGCGCTGGCGAACCATTCGCGCTGCGCTGCAATACGGTACATGAGGCTGACGGACCATGGGCGACGCCCCACGGTCCAGGCTCTAGACCTGTGCCAAGAGGGGCGAAGCGGTGTGTGCGGAATCGCCGGTTGGATCGATTGGCAGAAGGACCTGAGGCAGGAGGCGGCACTCCTCGAGCGCATGGTGTCCGCGTTGACGCCGCGGGGCCCCGACGATGCGGGCCTCAAGCTCGAGCGGCACGTGGCGCTCGGACACCGCAGGCTGATCGTCGTGGATCCCGAGGGCGGTGCGCAGCCCATGACGCGACGCTACGGCGCACGCGAGCTGACCATCGTGTACAACGGCGAGCTCTACAACACCGAAGATCTCAGGCGGCCCCTCCTGGCGCAGGGCTATCGCTTCCGCGGACATTCCGACACCGAGGTGCTCCTCGCCGCCTATGCGGCCTGGGGCGACACGTGCCTCACTCGCCTCAACGGCATCTTCGCGTTCGCCATCTGGGACCGCCAGCGCGAGGAGCTCTTCCTGGCGCGCGACCGGCTCGGCGTGAAGCCTCTGTTCTACGCTCCGAGGCCGGACGCCTTCCTCTTCGCCTCGGAGCTCAAGGGCCTGCTCGCACATCCCCTGGTGCCACCGGAGCTCGACCGGGACGGGCTCGCCGAAGTCTTCCTCATGGCCCCTGCCCGCACTCCGGGACACGGCGTCTTCCGCGGCGTCGCGGAGCTGCGTCCAGGTCATGCCCTGCGCCACAGCAGGAGGGGCACCCAGATCACACGCTACTGGGCGCTGGAGGCCAAGGAACACACCGATGACACCGAGGCGACGGTGCACACCGTGCGCGATCTCCTGCGCGACACCATCGAGCGCCAGCTCGTATCCGACGTCGGCGTCTCGGCACTGCTCTCGGGCGGTCTGGATTCGAGCGCGGTCACGGCGTTCGCCAGCGCCGCCCTGAGGCGCGATGGCCGACCGCCCCTCAGGACCTGGGCCGTCGAGTTCGCAGACATGGCCGAGCACTTCCGGCCGTCCGACTTCCAGACCTCTCTCGACGGCCCCTGGGCGGCCAAGGTGGCGGCGTATCTCGGCACCGACCACCGGACAGTCACCTTGGGCGCGCGCGAGGTCGCGGACGCGCTCGATGCCGCCACGATGGCGCGGGATCTGCCCGGCATGGCGGACGTGGACAGCTCGCTCTACCTCTTCTGCAAGGAGATCAAGGAGGAATCCACCGTCGCCCTCTCCGGTGAATCGGCCGACGAGGTATTCGGCGGCTATCCCTGGTTCGTGCGGCCCGATGCGCTGGCCGCCCGCACGTTCCCATGGGCTCTGCGCCAGAGCGACCGGCTCGCGCTGCTCGATCCCGACTTCGTCCGCTACCTCGACGCCGACGCCTACGTCGCCTGGCGGTACGAGGACGCTCTGGCAGAGGTGCCGCGACTGCCCGGCGAATCCGTGACCGAGGCGCGCATGCGCGAGATCCTGCACCTCAACATCACCCGCTTTCTGCCGACGCTCCTCGATCGCAAGGACCGCATGAGCATGGCGTCCGGCCTGGAGGTGCGGGTGCCGTTCTGCGACCACCGCCTGGTGGAGTACGTCTTCAACATCCCCTGGTCCATGAAGACACTGCGCGGCCAGCGCAAGGGCATCCTGCGCGAGGCACTGCGCGGCGACCTGCCCGACGATGTCGTGGACCGCCCGAAGAGCCCCTACCCGTCGACGCCGGATCCGCGCTTCCTGCAAACGGTGCGCAAGGGTGCGCTCGAAGTGCTGGCGGATCCGCGCTCACCGCTGCAGGGACTACTCAACCGACCGGCGATCGAACGTCTGGCCCGCGCGGACCAGGATCCCTTCGCTCTCCCCTGGTTTTCGCAGCTCATGGGACTCGCCCAGTGGTTCGCGTATGTGCTTCAGCTCGAAACGTTCATGCGCCGCGGACCTGTCACGACCCCATACCGCCCCGGGCGGCGGCTCGACGTCCTCACGCCAGCCGAGGCGGCGGGCGCGGACTGACGCCCGCCGCCTCCTGCCGCTACTCGCCCCGGTGCGCTTCGTCCTCGATCTCGTCGCGAAAACCCTCGATAGCCTCGCGGCGCCTCCGGTTCTTGTCCTCGATCGCGTCCACCTGGTCGTCCCGCATGTCGTGCTTGTGCGCGGCCAGCGCATCCTCGGCATCGTCCAGGTTCTCGTACGTGTCCTCGATGTGCTCCTGGAGCCGCTCGACGTTGTCGGACCGGTCATCTGGCTTCGGCATCGATCATTCCTCCTCGGGGTCGCCGCTCTGGAGCCATGACGAAGGCGCCCCGGCGCATAGCCTGCGCCGGAGCGCCCTCTGCATGCAGCCAAGGGACGGAAAGGCAAGGACATGGCCCCTGGGCGGCGAACCGCTTACCCATTGGCGGGGCTGAGACGCCCTGCCCGCGTCGCTTGTCGCAGCGACGGCACAGGGGAGCTGGTCGATTGTTCGCGCTCGTCGACGTGAACGCGATGTTCGCGAGCTGTGCAGCCGCTGAGGAACCAAGCCTCAGAGGGCTTCCGCTCGTTGTTGCCGGCGACCCCTCTGACCGGCGCAGCATCGTCCTCACGGCGAGCTACGAGGCTCGCGCCTATGGCGTGCGCACGGCGATGCCGGTGCGCGAAGCCATGCGTCTCTGCCCCGACGTTCGCATCGTGCCGCCGGACCGGCAGCTCTATGAGCGTTACAGCCGGCACCTCTTCGCCACACTGGAAGCATTTACGCCGATCGTCCGCCCTGTTTCGATCGATGAAGGCTACCTCGATCTCACAGGCTGTCCAGGCCTGCAGGCGGGCCCCGTGGCGCTGGCCGCGGAGATCCGGCGCACCGTGTTCGAGCGGACCGCCCTCTACGTCTCAATCGGCCTCGCCGAGGGACCATGGCTCGCCAAGATGGCCGCCGATCTCGCGAAGAAGCGCAGCGACGGCATCCTCCTGCTGTGCCCGGAGGATATGCCGCAGGCCGTGTGGCCGCTCTCCGTCGACGCGTTCCACGGCATCGGCCCCAAGACCGCAGCGAAGCTTCGCGGCCTCGGCATTCGCACCATCGGCGATCTCGCCACGACGGACCCCGCACGCCTGCGGTCGTTCGGGGTCCAGGGGCCTCGCATGCGCCGCCTCGCCCGCGGCGAGGAACAAGGCTCCCTGCCGGAGGAGAGCGGCCCCCTCTCGCTCTCCCACGAAGAGACGTTCGCCCGCGACGTACGCGATCAGGAGGAGCTCCACCCGGCCCTTGTAGCGCTCTGCGACCGGGTCGCAGAGCGGCTGCGCCGCGAGGGATTCGTTGCGCAGTCGCTCGGGCTGCGTCTTCGCAACAAGGACTTTCGCGACTTCAGCCGACAGGGGCCCCTGCCGGCGCCGAGCACCCGTGCCGAAGACCTGCGCCGCGCAGCCGAATCCCTCTTGGGGCGCATGCCCGCGACCGCATTTCCCTGCCGTCTGATCGGCGTCACGGCGCACGGACTCACCAAAGCAGGCGCTACGGCGCCCGAGCTCTTTCCCGATGATCTGGCCGAGCGGCGAGACAGGCTCTGGCAAGCCGTCAGCGCCGTCCGGGAGCGCTTTGGCCCCGATGCGGTCAAGCCCCTCGGGGCCGAGGCGACCCGTCCGTCACGCCGCCCATCGGGCCAGTCGAAGGGATAACACATTATTCCGATCTATATGCTATACTTTGCGTAATTCGCGCAGGGGGGATATGTCATGTCCATCGCAGACTCTGTGCTTGAACTCATCGGCCGGACGCCGCTCGTCCGGCTGCGCAGAATATCGGCCGAGACGGGAGTGGAGGTCTGCGCCAAGCTGGAGAGTCGCAACCCCGGCGGGAGCGTCAAGGACCGCATCGCCTTCGCCATGGTCCGCCGGGCGGAGGAGACAGGGCTCCTCAAGCCGCGGGGCATGATCGTCGAGCCCACGTCCGGCAATACCGGCGTCGGCCTCGCGATGGTAGCCGCGGCCAGCGGCTACCATCTCATCGTGACCATGCCGGAGTCGGCATCGGTCGAGCGGCGCCAGCTCATGGCCGGCTATGGAGCGGAAGTCGTGCTGACGCCGGCCGCCCAGGGCATGAAGGGGGCCATTGCCCGGGCCGAGGAGATCGCACGGGAGAAGGGTGCATTCATGCCGCAGCAGTTCGAGAACCCCGCAAACCCCGAGATCCACCGCCGCACCACAGCCGAGGAAATCTGGCAGGACACGGAGGGGCGCGTCGACGCGTTCGTGGCCGGCGTCGGCACAGGCGGCACGCTCACGGGCGTGGGCCAGATCCTCAAGGCGCGGGCCGGGACGCACATCGCGGCCGTGGAGCCGGAGCTCTCGGCCGTCCTCTCAGGTGGGGCGCATCACCCGCACAAGATCCAGGGCATTGGCGCCGGCTTCGTGCCGCAGGTGCTCGACCGCTCCGTGATCGACGAGATCCTCACGGTGCCAGAAGCCGACGCCTTCGCGACGGCTCGCGCCCTGATGCGCGAAGAGGGCATCTCGGCCGGCATCTCAGCTGGCGCCGCCGCCTTCGCCGCCGGCATCATCGCGGCGCGCGCCGGCATGAAGGGCAGGCGCATCGTCGTCATCCTGCCCGACACGGCCGAGCGCTACCTCTCGACGCCGCTCTTCGCACCGCCGGCCTGATCGCCGCGCTCGGTCTCCGGCGCGGACGGTAGGATGCAGCGCACGGTGGTGCCCTGCCCCGCGGCTGACGCGATCTCGAGCGTCGCCCGGTGCGCCTCCGCGATCTCGCGCGCGATGGCGAGCCCGAGACCTGCACCGCCGCCGGCGGCCCGCGCGGGATCCGCACGATAGAACCGCTCAAAGGCGTGCAGGCGCGTTTCCTCCGACATGCCCGGCCCCTCGTCCCGCACCTCGAGGATGGCGGCCGGGCCATCCTTGCGCGCCAGGATATGCACGGTCTGGCCCTCGCCGCCGTACTTGATGGCGTTGTCCACCAGGATCCAGATAAGCTGCTTCAGGAGGTCCCAGTCGGCCTGCACCGGCACGACCTCCCGTGTCTCGTCGACGACGGGCGGTGCCCCGGGCAGCGCCTGCGCCTCGGAGACCGTCTCGCCGACGAGCTCGCCCAGATCCAGTTGGCGTGGCTCGAGCCGCAATCCCTGAGCGCCGCGCGCCAGGAAGAGAAGATCTTGCACGAGGCGCTGCATGCGCTGGGCCTCGCGGCTGATGGTGGAGACCGCCTCCTCGCGCACCTGCGGATCCGCGGCGGCCCAGCCCTGCAGCAGCTCGGCGTAGCCGGAGATCACCGCGAGCGGCGTCCTCAGTTCATGCGAGGCGTCCGCGACGAAGCGCGTCTGGCGCGCGAAAGCCGCCTCGAGCCTGTCCAGCATGCGGTTGAAAGCCTGGGCCAGCCGCCCGAGCTCGTCTTGCGGACTTGCCCCTTCCAGCCGGCGCGAGAGGTCGGTGTCGGAGATCTCCGTCGCGAGATTCGTGAGCCGCCCGACCGGACGCAGAGCCCGCCGCGCAAAGAGGTAGCCGACGAGCGCCACGAGGGCGAGGCCAGCAACGCCGCCCTCGATCAGGAGCGCGCGCAGGAGCAAAAGTTCCCCGAAGCTCGCCGCCAGGCTGACCGATACCTCCACCGCCGCCAGCGGCAGGCCGTGGTACGTGATGGGCAGGCTGACGTAGCTCGCGGGTTCGCCCTTCCAGGTGATCATTTGCTGCACGGACTGCGTGATCCGCACCGGCACCGGCAGATAGGGCCTCTGCGACGCGGCGACGACCGTGCCGAACGGGCTGACGATCTGTACGGCGGTCTCGTCCGGCCTGGCACCGAAAAGGTAGGCCTTGCTGTCGGCCTGCAGGACGTCGAGGTCGCCGCCGTGGGCGAGGAAGTTCTGGCGCGTCGCCTGGGCGACGCTCTGGGCCGTGCGCATCGCGTCCTGCACCACCTCGTCGCGCAGGAGGGTGAAGATTGCTGCGCCGAGCGCGAAGAGCACCACGGCCATGGCGACCGAGATGAAGACGGTCAGACGGGTGCTGAGGCTACGCACCAGGGACGTCCTCGCGCAACACGTAGCCGACGCCGCGCACGGTATGCAGGAGCGGTCGCTCGAAGGGCTCGTCGATCTTGCTGCGCAGCTGGTAGATGTAGACGTCCACGACGTTGGTGGTGCCGTAGAAGTCGTAGCCCCAGACATGCTCGAGGATGGCTTCCCGCGACTGCGGGTGGCTCTGGTGGCGCATCAGGTACTCGAGCAGGGCGAACTCGCGCTTGGTCAGGTCGATCGGATGTCCCCCCCGCTGCACGCTGCGCTCGAGCCGGTCGAGGCGCAGGTCCGCGATCTCGAGCACATCCTGCACCGGTCCCTGCTGGCGTCGCACCACCGAGCGGATGCGGGCCAGGAGCTCCTCCAGCTTGAAGGGTTTTGTCAGGTAGTCGTCGGCGCCGAGATCCAGCCCCTGCACCTTGTCCTCGGTGTGGTCGCGGGCTGTCAGGAGAATGACCGGCACGCCGGAGCGGCGGCGTACCGCCTGCAGCACCTGCATGCCGCCCAGGCCAGGCAGCATCACGTCGAGCAGCACGAGATCCTGATCGGAAGAGGCGAGCCGAAGGCCCTCCTCGCCGTCGTAGGCGACGCTCACCGCGTAGCCCTCGTGTGTCAGGGCCAGTTCGAGATAGCGCGCGAGGTCGCGGTCGTCCTCCACCACGAGAATGCGCACGGTCAACCCCCCTAGCTGCCTGTCAGCGACCGGACTCCCTGGGCAGATTCTCGACGAGGCTCCGGGCAGCCTCGAGCCAGCGTGCGCGCAGCGGCAGCAGGGTCGGCGCCAGGCGCACCGAGACGACAAACGGGCGGTCACCGCCCAGGATGTCCCCATAGGGCAGATCGCGCAGCGCGCCTTCGACCAGCCTGAGTCCGCCAGCGACGTCGAATGACCGCACGACCGCGAACGCCGGCACATCGATGCGGATCGTCACCTGGCTCGCCTCGAGGCTGGCGCCCAGGAGGTAGATTTCCTCCTCGGCCCCGAGACGCATCACGGAAGGCACCAGGTTGACCTTGGCGGTCGTCACGGAGGCCACGGCCTTCTGCAGTACATCGATCTCGTCCGGCGTCAGTACAGGCATCCGCACAATCTGGTCCAGTGTCTCCGGCCGCAACGTCTTCGCGACGTCGTCCATAGGGTTCTCCTCTTTTCCGTTCGCTGCTGCCCCTAGCGTACCGCAGCCTGGCTCTGCGGTCAGGCCCTGCCCTCGCTCGGACGCACGAAATCCATGGCACGGATCCGCAGCTCGCTCAGCTGGAGGCATAGATAGGCCTCCGCCAGGGCGGAGAGACTCCCCGCTACCGCACCGGCTGCAAAGCCGGCGAGGGCGAAGGCGCCCGCGAAGAAGCCCGCGGCGATCGCGGTCGCCAGGATCGTGACGAGAAAGCGCAGCCAGACTGCGATGCCGCGCTGATCCAGCGCGTTCGGCAGCATGGCCCAGCCGAGCAGCCCGACGGCCCGGACGAGGCACATCAGAGCGAGCGCGAGCGGCAGGCTCCAGAGGGCGATCGCCGTCTCACCCATGCCGATGAGCCAACCGCCAGCCACGCCGGCCCAGCCGAGTCCCGTCACGCAGGCGCCAGGCAGAAACCACGCGAGGAGCTTCTTCCCGATAGGGCCCGGCGTCTGTGCCCAGAGTGGCGTAGCGAGGATCTGGCTGAAGTTCATCGAGGCGACGGCCGCACCGGTCAGCAGCATGATGTACGCGACGAACCCCGGCACCACCTCCCACGGCACACCCCGCGGTCTGGCGAACGTGCCCGCGACGCCCGCCGCGAGCCACGCCGCCGCGATCAAGAGCGCCGTGGTGGGCCAGAGCGTGCGGTAGAGCCGGGCGAGCTCCACGCCGAAGAGCGCGTAGTCCCCGCGGCCTGGCCAGTCGTGCCGACGGTAGCGGCGTCGGCGCGCTCTGCTCCCCACCTGACCCGAAGGGGCGCCCGCAGGGCGCGCAACGAGGCCGCGCCGCCCGGCCAGCACGGGCAAGGCACTCCAGTCGACGCCCAAGCGAACGATCCTCGGTGCGAGTGCCACCATGGCGAGCAGCAGCAATATGGCCGCAATGCCCAGCAGGGCTAGCCCCAAGGGGTATCCGTGCAAGGCAGCCACAGCCAGGGCGACCGGCCAAAGGTGCGAGATCGCCGCCGCCAAGTCGGCCACGCCGCCGCGCAGCAGCGCGGACCCGGCGAAGAGCAGGAGGCCTGCAAGGGCGAGCAGCATGAGATAGCGCAGGGGCCTGCCCCAGCGGCCCAGGCCGAGCAGGATGTGACGCACCGCCATGGCGGCGACCAGCGTGAGGGCGACCGCGTAGAGCAGGCTACCCCAGTCGACGCCGCCCGACTGAGCCATCTGCGGCACCCAGAATACGGCCACGATGACAAGCAGGCGGAGCTGCGAGACGGCCTGACGAACGAGCGCCCAGACCACGATGCGATCGGGGGCGATGGCGCTCGGCACTACGAGCGCGAGGTCCGCAGGTCGGGCCAGGAGGCGCCGTCGGCCGCCTATGGCGCCGACGCCGAGGAAGACGAGCCAGAGGCCCAGGCCGTAGATCGACGCGGCATGGCTGAAGTGCGGCATGCCCTGACGGCCCTCGCTCAGGATGAAGACAAGATAGGCGGCGACGAGAACGTAGACGGCGAGACGGCCGCGCGACCGCGCGAGTTGGCGCAGTTGCGCGCGCAGGGTCCGCCACTCGAGATAGAGCAGGGCGCGGTATCCCCTCATGCGCCTTCGGTGAGGCCGAGAAAGGCCTCCTGCAGACTGGCGGACTGCGCCGTGATCTCTTCGAGCGTGCCTTGCGCGATCAGGCGGCCGCGCTGCAGGATGAGGAACCGGTCGCAGATCTCCTCGGCGCTCTGGAGCATGTGGGTGGAAAGGAGGATGGCGGCGCCACCGCTCCTGATCTCCCGCAGGGCCTCTACGAGCTCTCTCTGGCCGGCTGGGTCGAGACCCACCATCGGCTCGTCCACCAGCATGAGTTTCGGCTGGTGCAGGAGTGCGCAGGCGATGAGGAGTTTCTGCTTCATGCCCTTCGACAGCGCCCCGCCCACACGGTCCGCCACGTCCTCCAGGTGGAGGCGGCGCAGGATACCCTGTCCGGTTTCCTGCCAGCCGTCCGGGAGATCGTACGCCCGAGCCACGAAGCCGAGATGTTCCTCGACCGTCAGCAGCGGAAAGACCTCCGGCTGCTCGGGCACGAAGCCGATGAGTGCCTTCTGCTGTTCGATCGGCATCCCGTCGAGATAGGCTCGTCCAGAGGTCGGATGGACGAGCCCGGCAAGGGTGTGGAGGGTCGTCGTCTTGCCCGCCCCGTTCGGGCCCAGGAGGCCGACGATCTCCCCGCACGGTACCGTGAAGCTGAGATCCCGCACAGCGGCGACATCGCCGTACTGTTTGCCCAGTCCTTCGACACGCAGGCCGTCCATCTTGAACCCGCCATCCTTCCCTGCACGGCAGGAATACCGCAAGGTTCTCGAGGTCATGGCTCTAAGTCTGGGATGACGGGCAAAGAGATGTCAACGCCGCCTCATGCCGTCCGGCAAAGAGTGCGGTACGATGCTTCCATGTCGAGGCTTTGGGCTGCCTATCCGCGGGCTCTGCTGGTCCTCGTCCTCTCGACCGTCGTCATGGTCACGGGATTCTCCATGCTTTGGCCGCTCGTCACGCTCTACGTGCACAGCCGCCTTGGCCTGCCCATGAGCTGGGCAGGGGGCGTACTGCTGATCCAGTCGGCGGCCAACCTCGGCGGAAACATACTCGGCGGTCCCCTCTTCGACCGCTGGGGCGGCCGCCCCGCGATCCTGACCGGCGCTGCGGCGGCCGCGGCCGCCGCCTTCGGCATGGCCGCGACACACGGCATCTATCCCTACCTCGCCATGACGATCGTGCTCGGCGTCGGCACGGGACTCATCTATCCCTCGATCAACGCCTACGCCGCACAGGTGTGGCCGGAAGGACGACGTGCGGCTTTCAACGCCATCTACGTGGCCTCAAACGTCGGTGTGGCGATCGGTTCGATGATCGGTGGGCTTCTGGCCCAGGTGCACTTCTGGCTCGCATTCACGGTGACGGGCCTGCT
>DAIBJA010000031.1 GCA_027420455.1 Clostridia bacterium
GCCACGCCCAAGACGGTGGATGCGCTGATGCGCCTGGACCTGCCGGCTGGAGTGGACATCGAAATCAAGCTCTAGCCGGGGGGTAGCAGAGGTGAAGGGGATCATCGGGCGCAAGCTCGGCATGACGCGCATCTTCGACGCAAGCGGCCGCGCCGTGTCCGTTACGGCGATCGAGGCTGGCCCCTGCCCGGTCGTGCGCGTCAAGGAGCAGGAGACGGACGGCTACCGCGCCGCCGTGCTCGGCTTCGACCGGGCGCGCCGTGCGACGCGCCCATATAAGGGCCAGTTCAAGGACAGGACGGCGGCACCACTCAAGGTGCTGCGCGAGATGCGGCTCGCGGAAGGCGACGAGGCACCTGCAGGTGAGGTGCGGGTCGACATCTTCCAGAGCGGCGACCTCGTCGACGTGCGCGGCCGCTCCAAGGGGCGCGGCTTCGCCGGCGGCATCAAGCGCTGGAATTTCCACCGCGGACCGATGGCGCACGGCTCGAAGTATCACCGCGGCCCCGGTTCGCTCTCGTCCCGCATGTCGGGCGGCGGCGGCAGGGTCTTCAAGGGACGGCGCCTGCCGGGTCACCTCGGCGACGCGCGCGTCACCGTGCAGGCCCTCGAGGTCGTGCGCGTGGACCTCGAGCGCAACATCCTGCTGGTGCGGGGTGCCGTTCCCGGCGTGCGCGGCGCGATCGTCGAGATCCGCGAGAGCTGCAAGTCAGGGGGGCGCAAGGCATGAAGGCCACCGTCTACAACCAGCAGGGCGAGGCGGTCGGCGAAGTCGAGCTCTCTGAGCGCGTCTTCGGCGCCCCTGTGAACCAGGGACTCATCCATCAGGCGGTCGTCGCCCGGCTTGCGAACCGGCGGCAGGGCACGTCCGAGACCAAGACGCGCGCGGTCGTCGCAGGCGGCGGCCGCAAGCCGTGGCGGCAGAAGGGAACGGGCCGCGCCCGTCAGGGCTCGATCCGGAGCCCGCTCTGGCGCAAGGGCGGCATCGTGTTCGGACCCCACCCGCGCAGCTACCGTCAGGAGCTGCCGCGCAAGATGCGCCGCGCGGCGCTGCGCGCCGCACTGTCGGCGCGTGCGCTCTCGGGAGACATCGTCGTGCTGGACCGCCTGGATCTCGAGGGGCCGAAGACGAAGGTCTTCGTCGGCGTGCTGAAGGCCCTGGGCGCCCCGCAGGCGCTGTTCGTCAGCGAGGCGCACCGCCCTGAGCTCCAGCTTTCCGCGCGCAACGCCGCCACGGCGGAGGCCGTGGTGGCCCAGGACCTCAGCGCCTACCAGGTGCTGCGGTACCCGAAGCTCATCTGCACCAGGGACGCCCTGGCGCGCCTCGAGGAGGTGCTCGGCTGATGGACGTGCACGAGGTGCTCGAGCGCCCCATCGTCACCGAGAAGTCGAACGACCAGATGGCCCTCGGCAAGTACACCTTCCGCGTGGCGCTCCACGCCACCAAGCCCGAGATCAAGCGGGCCGTGGAGGAGATCTTCAAGGTGCAGGTCGTGAGCGTGCAGACGATGCGCGTGCGCGGCAAGCTGCGCCGCCAGGGCAGCACCCACGGTTACCGCAGCGACTGGAAGAAGGCCATCGTGCAACTCAAGCCCGGCCAGAGCATCCAGATCTTCGAGGGGGTGTAGACATGGCTGTGCGCAAGCTCAAGCCGACATCCCCCGGCGTCCGCGCCGTGGCACTGCCCGGCTTCGCGGAGATCACCAAGGACCGGCCCGAGAAGGCGCTCGTGCGGGGGCACGGCACCAAGGGCGGGCGCAACGCCCAGGGGCGCATGACGGTGCGCTTCCGCGGCGGGGGACACAAGCGCCTGCAGCGCCGGATCGACTTCCTGCGGCGCAAGGACGGCGTGCCGGCCAAGGTCGTCGCGATCGAGTACGATCCGAACCGATCCGCCAACATCGCGCTCCTGCACTACGCCGACGGCGAGAAGACGTACATCCTGGCCCCGGCAGGGATCGCGGTCGGGGACGTGCTGCAGTCCGGCGAGGGCTCCGACATCCGCCCCGGCAACGCGATGGAGATCCGCCACATGCCCGTCGGCACGCAGGTCCACTGCATCGAGCTGACGCCCGGCCGCGGCGCGCAGATGGTGCGCTCCGCCGGCACGTCGGCGCAGGTGATGGCGCGCGAGAGCGGCATGGCGCTCCTGCGCCTGCCATCCGGTGAGCAGCGCTACGTGCGCGAGAACTGCCGCGCGACGATCGGCCAGGTCGGCAACGTCGACCACGAGAACCGGCAGATCGGCAAGGCCGGCCGCAAGCGGTGGCTGGGCCACAAGCCGCACAACCGCGGCGTCGTCATGAACCCTGTCGACCACCCGCACGGCGGCGGCGAGGGCAAGAGCCCGATCGGCCGCAAGGCGCCGGTGTCGCCGTGGGGCCTCAAGATGGGCCAGAAGACGCGCAAGAAGAAGAAGCACTCCGACCGCTACATCGTGTCCAGGCGCAAGAAGTAAGGAGGCGATCCAGATGGGACGCTCGCTCAAGAAGGGGCCGTACGTGCCGGATCACCTCGTGAAGAAGATCCGGGACATGAACGAGAGCGGCCAGAAGCGCATCATCAAGGTCTGGGCCCGCGCGGCGCAGATCACGCCAGAGATGATCGGCCACACCATCGCCGTCCACGACGGCCGCAAGCACATCCCTGTCTACGTCACCGAGGACATGGTCGGACACCGGCTCGGGGAGTTCGCCCCGACCCGCACCTTCCGTGGCCACGGCAACCACACCGAGCGCTCGTCGGCGCTCAAGTAAGGTGGCGACCATGGAGAAGCAGATCGGTGCCCGCGCCGTCCTGCGCTACGTGCGCATCGCGCCGCGCAAGTGCCGCATCGTCGTCGACGCCATCCGCGGCAAAGACCTGGAGGAGGCGATCGCCATCCTGCAGTACACGCCGAAGCGCGCCGCGCCCCTGATCGAGAAGCTCGTGCGCTCCGCGGCCGCCAACGCCACGGAGAACCACGAGATGCGGCGCGAGGACCTCTACGTCGCGGAGGCGTACGTCGACCAGGGACCGACGTTCAAGCGGGCCCACCCGCGCTATCGAGGGCAGTCGTTTCCGATCCTGAAGCGCACCTCCCACATCACCGTGGTCGTGCGCGAGAGAGGGGTGTAACGGTGGGTCAGAAGGTACACCCGAAGGGCATGCGCATCGGCGTGATCAAGGACTGGGACTCGCGCTGGTACGCGAGCGCGAAGAACTTCCCCGATCAGCTCGCCGAGGACCTCTGGCTGCGCCGCCACATCAAGCAGGCCCACTTCCAGGCCGGCATCGCCCGCATCGAGATCGAGCGGGCCGCGAACCGCCTGAAGGTCTTCATCCACACCGCCAAGCCGGGCATCGTGATCGGCAAGGGCGGCGCGGGCGTGGACGGGCTGCGGCGCATGCTCGAGCAGCGTACGGGCAAGCAGGTGCACATCAACATCATCGAGATCAAGAATCCCGACACCGACGCCCAGCTGGTGGCGGAGTCGATCGCCTCGCAGCTCGAGAAGCGCGTCGCCTTCAAGCGGGCGATGAAGCAGGCCGTGCAGCGGGCGATGCGCCAGAACGCGAAGGGCATCAAGGTGATGACCTCCGGCCGCCTTGGCGGCGCCGAGATGCACCGACGCGAGTGGTACTGGGAAGGCTCCGTCCCTCTGCACACGCTGCGGGCCGACATCGACTACGGCTTTGCCGAGGCGCACACCACGTACGGCCAGATCGGCGTCAAGGTCTGGATCTACAAGGGCGAGATCTTCGGATCGCGTACCGCGCAGGGAGGGCAGTGAGATGCTGCAGCCCAAGCGCACCAAGTTCCGCAAGCTGCACCGCGGCCGCAGGGCCGGGCAGGCCACGCGCGGCAACCGCATCATCGAGGGCGAATACGGCCTTGTGGCGCTGGAGTCCGCGTGGATCACCGACCGGCAGATCGAGGCCGCACGTGTCGCGCTGACGCGCTACATCCGCCGCGGCGGCAAGGTCTGGATCAAGATCTTCCCGGACCACCCGTACACGAAGAAGCCGGCCGAGACGCGCATGGGTTCCGGCAAGGGATCCCCGGAGTACTGGGTCGCGGTGGTGAAGCCCGGCCGCGTGCTCTTCGAGTTGAGCGGCGTGCCTGAGGAAGTGGCGCGCGAGGCGATGCGCCTCGCAGGGCACAAGCTCCCGATCCGCACCAGGTTCGAGGTGCGGCAGCAGCCGGGGGAGGGTGTGGCGGATGAAGCCGAATGAACTCAGCCGGCTCTCGAGCGATGAGATCGACAAGAAGGTCAAGGACCTGAAGGGCGAGCTCTTCAACCTGCGCTTCCAGGCGGCGACGGGCCAGCTCGAGAACCCCATGCGCATCCGCGAGGTGCGGCGGTCGATCGCGCAGCTCAAGACCGTGCAGCGCCTGCGCGAGCTAGGGCTCGACGCCTAGGAGGGACGAAGTGGTGGAGGAGCGCTCAGACCGCAAGACCCGCGTCGGCAGGGTGGTGTCGGACAAGATGGACAAGACGGTTGTCGTGGCCATCGAGGAGATCACAGCCCACCCGGTGTACGGGCGGCGTATCCGGCGAACCAAGAAGCTCAAGGCCCACGACGAGGAGAACCAGGCCAGAGAGGGCGACACCGTGCGCGTCATGGAGACGCGGCCGCTCTCGCGCGAGAAGCGCTGGCGCGTGGTGGAGATCCTCGAGCGGGCGCGGTAGGAGGGTCTGCAGAGGTGATCCAGGTACAGACCCGTCTGACGGTGGCGGACAACACAGGAGCCAAGGAGCTGCAGTGCATCAAGGTGCTCGGCGGATCGCTGCGGCGCTACGCCAACATCGGTGATGTCATCGTCTGCGCGGTGAAGCAGGCTGCCCCGGGTGGGGTCGTCAAGAAGGGCGACGTCGTGAAGGCGGTCGTGGTGCGGACGCGGGACGGCCTGCAGCGCCCGGACGGCTCGCACATCCGGTTCGACGACAACGCGGCGGTCATCCTGCGCGACGAGCGCGAGCCGCGCGGCACCCGCATCTTCGGACCGGTGGCGCGCGAACTGCGCGAGCGTGAGTTCATGAAGATCATCTCGCTCGCCCCGGAGGTGCTATAGATGCCAGGGCGCATTCGCAAGGGCGACCAGGTGGCAGTCATTGCGGGCAAGGACAAGGGGCACCGCGGCAAGGTGCTGCAGGTGCTGCCGAAGACGGGGCGGGTCATCGTGGAGGGCGTGAACAAGCAGAAGCGCCACCAGAAGGCGAGCCGCACCGTGATGCAGGCCGGCATCGTGACGAAAGAAGGGGCGATCGACCTTTCGAACGTCATGCTCTACTGCAGCCGCTGCGGCAAGCCGAGCCGCGTCGGCACACGCATGGACGGCGACGTCCGCGAGCGCGTCTGCCGCAGCTGCGGCGAGCCGTTCGCACGCTAGGAGGAGACCATGCCGACGATGAAGGAGCGGTACCTCGAGGAGGCGGTTCCGGCGCTGACGAAGCGCTTCAGCTACCGCAATCCGATGCAGGTGCCCAAGCTGGAGAAGATCGTGATCAACATGGGCGTCGGCGACGCAGTGCAGAACCCGAAGCTCCTGGAGTCCGCCGTCGCCGAGATGGGTCAGATTGCGGGGCAGCGCCCCGTGGTCACCAAGGCCAAGCGTTCCATCTCCACGTTCAAGATCCGCGAGGGGATGTCGATCGGGGCCAAGGTGACCTTGCGCGGACAGCGCATGTACGACTTCCTCGACCGCCTGGTGAATGTCGCGCTGCCGCGCGTCCGCGACTTCCGCGGCATCTCGGGCAAAGGATTCGACGGCCGGGGCAACTTCGCCCTGGGCCTCAAGGAACAGCTTATCTTCCCGGAAATCGACTACGACAAGGTAGAGAAGATCCGGGGCATGGACATCGTGATCGTAACGAGCGCCCGCAGCGACGAGGAAGCCAAGGAGCTTCTGCGCCTGCTCGGGATGCCTTTCCGCGACTAGGAGGGAAGAGGATTGGCCAAGAAGTCGCTGATCGAAAAGTCCCAGGGCCCGCAGAAGTTCAAGGTACGCGGCTACCACCGCTGCCGCGAGTGCGGGCGGCCCAGGGCTTACCTGCGCCACTTCGGCCTCTGCCGTCACTGCTTCCGCCAACACGCGCTGCGCGGGGAGATCCCCGGCGTGCGCAAGGCCAGCTGGTAAGGAGGACCGGAGCATGGTCATGACCGATCCCATCGCCGACATGCTGACCCGCGTGCGCAACGCGTCGCACGCGCGCCACGAGCAGGTCGACATCCCGGCCTCCCGCGTCAAGGAGGCGGTCGCCCGCATCCTGCGCGAGGAGGGCTTCATCCAGGGTTACGAGCGCATCGACGAGGGGCCGCAGGGCATCCTGCGGGTGCACCTCAAGTACGGGCCGGAACGCAAGCGCGTTCTCATGGGTCTGCGGCGCATCTCGCGGCCCGGTCTCAGGGTCTACGCCCGCAAGGACCAGCTGCCGCGCGTCCTCGGCGGTCTCGGCATCGCCGTCGTCTCGACGTCCAAGGGCATCGTCACCGACGCGGAGGCCCGGCGCCTCGGACTCGGCGGCGAGGTGCTCTGCTACATCTGGTAGGGAGGTGATGACGTGTCCCGCATTGGCAAGGTGCCCATCCCCGTCCCGCCAGGCGTGACGGTGGACATCGACGGGAACGCCGTGCGCGTCAAGGGGCCGAAGGGCGAGCTCTCGCGCGAGCTTAGCGCCGAGATCTCGGTTCGCCTCGAAGGCCAGACGCTCGTCGTCACCCGCCCGTCCGACGCCCCGAGGCACAGAGCGCTGCACGGCCTGACGCGCACGCTCGTCGCCAACATGGTCGAGGGCGTGACGAAGGGCTTCGAGAAGAGACTCGAGCTCGTCGGCGTCGGCTACCGCGCATCGCGGCAGGGCGAAAAGCTCGTCCTGACCGTCGGCTTCTCCCACCCGGTGGAGATCGTGCCGCCCCAGGGCATCGAGTTCCAGGTCCCGGCCCAGAACGCCGTCATCGTCCAGGGTGCCGACCGCGAGCAGGTCGGCGAGATCGCGGCGCGCATCCACAGGGTGCGTCCCCCCGAGCCCTACCAGGGCAAGGGAATCCGCTACCAGGGCGAGCACGTGCGGCGCAAGGTCGGCAAGACCGGCAAGAAGTAGGAGGGCCCCATGGCAAAGGAACTCAGCGCGCGCGACCGGCGTCACCGCCGGGTGCGCAAGCGGATCTTCGGAACGGTGGAGCGGCCGCGTCTCGCGGTCTACCGCTCGCTGCAGCACATCTACGCGCAGCTCGTCATCGACGGCGAGAGCCGCACCCTGGTGCAGGTCTCGTCCCTCGACGCCTCGTTGCGTGACCAGGAAGCCGAGGGCAAGGTCGACATGGCGCGTCGCGTCGGTCGGCTGCTTGCCGAACGGGCTAAGGCGCAGGGCATCGAGGCCTGTGTCTTCGACCGCGGCGGCTACCTCTACCACGGCCGGGTCGCGGCGCTCGCCGAGGGCGCACGCGAAGCCGGACTCCGGTTCTAGGGAGGCGTCGTATGGCCAGAGGAAGGGAACGCCGGCAGGAACGGGACCAGGAGTTCCAGGAGAAGGTCGTATCGATCAACCGCGTCGCGAAGGTCGTCAAGGGCGGCCGACGCTTCAGCTTCTCCGTCGTTGTGATCGTCGGTGACCAGAACGGCCGCGTCGGAGCTGGCCTCGGGAAGGCACAAGAGATTCCGGACGCGATCAAGAAGGGCATCGAGACCGCGAAGAAGCACCTCGTCAAGGTGCCGCGTGTCGGCACCACCATCCCGCACGAGGTTCTCGGCCAGTTCGGCGCAGGCTCCGTGCTGCTCAAGCCCGCTCGGGCAGGTACCGGCGTGATCGCCGGCGGCGCGGTGCGTGCGATCATGGAGCTCGCCGGCGTGCGCGACATCACCACGAAGTCCCTTGGCACCTCCAACCCGAACAACGTCGTCTATGCCACCATGGAAGGTCTGCGCCAACTGCGGTCCGCTGAGGATGTCATGCGTCTGCGCGGAAAGATCGCTGCAGCCCCGTCGGCAGCCCCGGCGCCAGCGCCGGAGCCGGAGGCAAGTGCCGAGGCCGGTGCCGAGGACGAGCCCCAAGAGCCGGCGCAGGCGCTCTAGCAGGAGGAAATGATGCTCAAGATCACGCTCATGCGCTCGCCGATCGGCTATGCCGGCGACCAGCGGGCCACCGCCGAGGCTCTGGGCCTCCGCAAGCTGCACCACAGCGTGATGCAGCAGGACACCCCGGCGGTGCGCGGCATGCTTCACAAGATCAGGCACCTAGTAACGGTCGAGGAAGTCGAGGAGGGATCCGGCGATGCGGCTCGATGATCTGAAGCCGAATCCCGGAGCGCGCACCGCGCCGAAGCGGCTCGGCCGCGGCATCGGCTCGGGGCTTGGCAAGACCTCCGGCAAGGGACACAAGGGCCAGAACGCCCGTGCAGGTGGCGGTGTCCGTCCCGGCTTCGAGGGTGGTCAGCTGCCGCTGCAGCGCCGCCTGCCCAAGCGTGGCTTCCGCAACCCTGAGCACGTGGTTTACACGCTGCTCAACCTCGAGCGGCTCGAGGACGTGCCTGCGGGCACCGTCGTCGACCCGGAGTATCTCCTGCGCGAAGGCATCCTGCGGCGCATCGAGGGCCGCGTCAAGGTGCTTGGGCGCGGCGAGCTGACACAGGCCATCACCGTGCAGGCGCACGCATTCAGCCAAGCGGCCAAGGAGAAGATCGAGGCTCTGGGCGGCAAGGCCGAGGTACTCTGATGTTCCAGAACATGGAGAACATCGCTCGGGCGGGAGATCTGCGTCGCAGGATCCTGTTCACGCTCCTGATGTTCGCGGTGTTCCGGCTCGGCGTGTACATTCCCGTTCCGGGAGTGGACGCGGCTGCGCTGCAGACGTTCGTCAAGACGAACCAGGTCACGCTGTTCGGACTGCTGAACCTCTTCTCGGGCGGCGCGTTCTTCACGTTCTCGATCTTCGCGATGAGCATCGTGCCCTACATCAACGCGTCCATCATCATGCAGCTACTCACTGTGGTGATCCCACGTGTCGAGGAACTGCAGAAAGAGGGCGCGGACGGCCAGAAGAAGATCAATGAGTGGACCCGTTACCTCACGGTGATTCTGGCCGTCGTTCAGGCGTTCGGCACGACGGTGACGCTGAACCGCCTAGCGGGCGTTGTCAACTCGCCGGGCATCGGGTCGATTCTGCTGATCACGTTGATCCTGGCCACCGGCTCCGTCTTCCTGATGTGGCTCGGCGAGATGATCACCGAGTTCGGCATCGGCAACGGCGCCTCGTTGATCATCTTCATCGGCATCGTGTCGCGGATGCCTTCGGGCATCTCGGCAGCCATCCAGTACCTGCAGGCCGGCACGATCTCGCCCGTCGAGATGTTTTTGCTGCTGGTGCTCGCGGTCCTGGTGATCGCGGTGGTCGTCATGATGCAGGAAGCTGAACGCCGGATTCCGGTCCAGTACGCGAAACGCCTCGTCGGCCGGCGCATGTACCAGGGCGCCAGCTCGCACATCCCCATCAAGGTGAACGCTGCAGGCGTGATCCCGCTGATCTTCGCGGTGTCGCTGCTGTTCCTGCCGCAGACCTTGGCCTCGTTCTTCCCCAAGCTCTCGACGGTCGCCCAGCTCTTGTCGATGAACAACTGGCCCATGGTGATCGTCGAGTTCCTGCTGGTTGTGGCGTTCACGTTCTTCTACACCGGCGTCGTCTTCAAGCCGCACGACGTCGCCGACAACATCCGCAAGCTCGGCGGCTTCATCCCCGGCATCCGGCCGGGCCACCCCACGGCCCAGTACCTCGAGCGGGTCTCGACCCGCCTCACAGTGCTCGGCGCCATCTTCCTCGGGCTCATTGCGGTCCTGCCGTTCCTGGTGGTCAAGGTCACGAACCTCAACGTCTACTTCGGCGGTACAGCGCTGCTGATCGTCGTCGGCGTGGCCCTCGACACCATGAAGCAGATCCAGGCGCAGCTCGTGATGCGCAACTACCAGGGCTTCCTCAAGTCGTAGGGGAGGGAATGCGGATGCGCGCTGTTCTGATGGGCCCGCCCGGTGCGGGCAAGGGGACCCAGGCGCAGGTGCTCGCCCAGGGCGCCGAGGTGCCGCAGATCGCCACAGGCGACATCCTCCGCCGCGCACGGGAGGAGGGCACCGCCCTCGGTCGCGCCGCCCAGTCATACATGGACAAGGGCGAACTCGTGCCTGACGAGGTCATGATCGGAATCATCGAGGAGCGCCTGCGCCAGAGCGACGCGAAGGCTGGCTTCCTGCTCGACGGCTTCCCCCGTACCGTGCCTCAGGCCGAGGCGCTCGACCGCCTGCTCCTGCAGCTTGCCATGCCGCTTCAGGCGGTGCTGCTGCTGGAGGTACCGGAGGAGTCGATCGTGCGCCGGCTGTCCGGCCGGCGGACCTGCCCGAACTGCGGGCGCAGCTACCACGTCGAGAACGATCCGCCGCCCGCTGACGGACACTGCGGGACGTGTGGCAGCGAACTCGTGACGCGTACGGATGACCGGGCCGAGACGGTGCTCTCGCGGCTTGAGGTCTACCGGCGCAGCACGGAACCGCTCAAGGTCTACTACCAGGAGCGCGGCATGCTGCGCTCCGTCGACGGTGTCGGTAAGGTCGAGGAGGTGACAGCGCGCCTTAGGGCGGCGCTGCGCGATTGATCATCCTCAAGTCGGAGCAGGAGATCGAGAAGATGCGCAAGGCCGGGGCACTTACCGCGATGGCCCGCGACTACGTCGCAGGTCTGGTGCGACCGGGCGTCTCGACGCGCGATCTCGATCACGCCGCGCGGCGCTTCATCGAGGAGCGCGGCGGCATCCCCTCCTTCCTCGGCTATCAGGGCTATCCCGCCAGCATCTGCACCTCCGTGAACGGCGTCGTCGTTCACGGCATTCCGGGACGGCAGACGCTGCGCGAGGGCGACATCATCTCGCTCGATCTGGGCGCCCTGCTCGACGGGTACCATGGCGATACCGCCATCACGGTGGCCGTCGGCAAGATCCCGGAGCGGACGCGGGAACTCCTCGAGATCACGCGGCAGGCTCTCTTCGCCGGCATCGAGCAGGCGAGGCCGGGCAGGCACCTTGGTGACATCTCGCACGCGGTGCAGGAGGTTGCCGAGAGCGCGGGCTTCTCCGTGGTCGTCGACTATGTCGGCCACGGCATCGGACGCGAGATGCACGAGGACCCTCAGGTGCCCAACCATGGCGCAGCGGGTCGCGGGGTTCTCCTGCGGCGCGGCATGGTCCTCGCCATCGAGCCGATGATCAATCAGGGTGGTGCAGACGTCATCGTTCGCGACGACGGCTGGACGGTGGAGACAGCGGACGGCAAACCGTCCGCCCACTTCGAGCACACGGTGGCCATCGGCGATCCGCCGGAAATCCTCACCGGACCATGAGGCAAGAAGGCCATGGAAATCGGTGATGTGGTGCGCAGCCTGAAAGGGCGGGATCAAGGACGCCTGCTCCTGGTGGTCGGCGAGAGCCTGAGCCGGGTGCTGGTGGCCGACGGTGACCTGAGACCGGTGGCGAAACCCAAGGCCAAGAACCCGCGGCACGTCGCAGCGGTCGGCCACCTGAACGAGGCCGAACGCGAGCGCTTGAGGCAAGGACCGGTACCTGGAGACGACGAGGTGCGTAGATGGCTCCAAGACCTGCAGGAAGGAGGCGATGCGAATGCCGAGGGATGATGCCATCGAAGTGGAGGGCAAGGTGATCGAGCCCCTGCCGAACGCGATGTTCCGGGTGGAGCTCGAGAACGGACACAAAGTTTTGGCGCACGTTTCCGGCAAGCTGCGCATGCACTTCATACGCATCCTGCCAGGGGACCGCGTGACCATCGAGTTGTCGCCCTATGATCTAACCCGTGGCCGGATCACCTACCGGCTCAAGTAGGAGGGATCCCGTTGAAGGTGCGACCTTCCGTGAAAGTCATGTGCGAGAAGTGTAAGATCATTAGACGGCACGGCGTCGTGATGGTGATCTGCGAGAACCCGAAGCACAAGCAGAGGCAAGGGTAGGAGGGAGCACTCGTGGCGAGAATCGCTGGCGTAGACCTGCCGCGCGACAAGCGCGTCGAAGCCGCCCTGCCGTATATCTACGGCATCGGCTGGAGCCTGGGCCGCCGCATCCTGAAGGAGACCGGCGTCAACCCCGACACGCGTGTGCGGGACCTCTCGGAGGACGAGGTCGCCCGTCTGCGCGACGTGATCGAGAAGCAGTATCGCGTCGAGGGCGAGCTGCAGCGCGAGACGCAGCTCAACATCAAGCGCTTGATCGAGATCGGCTCCTACCGGGGCCTTCGGCACCGCAGGGGCCTGCCGGTGCGCGGCCAGCGCACCCAGACCAACGCGCGTACGCGCAAGGGCCCGGCCCGCACCGTCGGCGTGCGGCGCAAGAAGTAAGGAGGCAGGATCTTGCCCACCAAGAAGTCGAGCACCGCTGCCCGGCCGCGCCGGCGCGAGCGCAAGCACGTCGAGCGCGCGGTCGCGCATATCCGCAGCACGTTCAACAACACGATCGTGACGATCACGGACCCCCAGGGAGGCACGCTTTCCTGGGCCACCGCCGGAACGCAGGGATTCAAGGGTTCCCGCAAGTCCACGCCGTTCGCTGCTCAGATGGCGGCCGAGACCGCGGCTAAGGCGGCCATGGAGCACGGCGTGCGTGAGGTTGAGGTGTTCGTCAAGGGCCCGGGATCGGGTCGCGAGGCGGCCATCCGCAGCCTGCAGACGGCGGGGCTCGAGGTCTCGGCGATCAAGGACGTCACGCCCATCCCGCACAACGGTTGCCGGCCTCCGAAGCGCCGGCGCGTATAGCGAGCGTATAGAAAGGGAGGGATCGCAGCAAAGATGGCCCGTAACACTGGACCCACCTGCCGGCAGTGCCGGCGCGAGGGTATGAAGCTGTTCCTCAAGGGTGACCGTTGCTTCTCCGACAAGTGCCCCATCGTCAAGAAGCAGCGCAACCAGCCGCCCGGCCAGCATGGCCAGGGGCGCCGCAAGGTTTCCGAGTATGGCCTGCAGTTGCGCGAGAAGCAGAAGGTGCGGCGCTTCTATGGCGTCATGGAGACGCAGTTCCGCCGCTACGTCGACCGCGCGCAGCGCAGCCAGCAGCCCACCGGCGACGTCATGCTGTCACTGCTTGAGCGCAGGCTCGACAACGTCGTCTACCGCATGGGCTTCGCGCTCTCGCGTCCCCAGGCGCGCCAGCTGGTGCGGCACGGCCACTTCAGCGTCAACGGACGCAAGGTTTCGATCCCCTCGTTCATCGTCCGTCAGGGCGACGAGATCGAGGTGCGTCCCCGCTCCCGCGAGATGGCCTCGATCAAGGAGATCGTGGAGCGCGGGCACGGCCGGATGGTGCCGGAGTGGGTCGAGGTGCAGCGCGACCAGTACAAGGGACGCGTCATCCGCCTGCCCGAGCGGCAGGACGTGGATGTGCCGGTGGAGGAGCACCTCATCGTCGAGCTCTACTCCCGCTAAGCAGGGGAGGACAGTACGTGAACGAGTTTCAGACGCCTCAGATCGAATGCCTCGAGCTGCAGGAAGCTACGGGCTACGGCCGGTTTGTCGTCGAGCCGTTGGAGCGCGGGTTCGGCATCACGCTGGCGAACGGCCTCCGGCGCATCCTGCTGTCCTCGCTCACAGGCGCGGCGGTTACGTCGGTGCGCATCCAGAGTGTCCTGCATGAGTTCTCGACCGTCCCGGGCGTCCGCGAGGATGTCACGGACATCGTCCTCAACCTCAAGTCGCTCGCCCTCAAGATGCATGGCGAGGGACCGAAGAGCCTGCGCGTCGAGGTGCGCCAGGAAGGGCCGCTGACGGCCGGCGAGGCGATCCAGGACCCCGAACTCGAGGTGCTGAACCCTGACCTCGTGCTCTGCACCCTCGACAAGGATGCGGAGTTCGTCATGGACCTGACGATCGAGAAGAACCGCGGCTATGTTTCCGCGGACCGCAACAAGCGCCCCGACCAGCCGATCGGCGTCATCGCGATGGACGCGATGTTCTCCCCGATCCGCCGCGTCAACTACACGATCGAGGACACGCGTGTCGGCCAGATCACGGACTACGACAAGCTGACGCTCGAGATCTGGACGAACGGCGGCATCCGCCCGGACGAGGCTCTCGTCGAGTCCGCGCGGATCCTCGAGGACCACCTCTCGCTCTTCACCGGTCTCTCCGTCGACGCGCGCCGTCCCGCCACCACGCAGGACGCGCCGGGCGACAAGCGCGACCGCCTGCGCGAGATGCCGATCGAGGAGCTCGAGCTCTCGGTGCGCTCGTTCAACTGCCTCAAGCGTGCCGGCATCAACACCGTCGCGGAACTCGTCTCGCGCACCGACGAAGAGATGATGAAGGTCCGCAATCTCGGCAAGAAGTCGCTCGAAGAGGTCAAGCAGAAGCTGGCGGACGCCGGCCTCAGCCTGGCCAAGTCCGAAGACTAGCCTAACCCGAAGGGAGGGATACCCGTGCCCATGCGCAAGCTCGGCCGACGCTCGGACGTGCGCAAGATGCTCCTGCGCAACCAGGTGACGTCGTTCCTGCACGACGAGCGGTTCGTGACGACCGAGGCCAAGGCCAAGGAGGTCTCGGCGCTCGTGGAGCATCTCATCACCATGGCGCGCGAGGACACGGTTCCGAACCGTCGCGCGGCGGCCGCCTACATCCTCGACGAGGACGTGGTGCGCAAGCTGTTCACCAACATCGCACCCAAGTACAAGGAGCGCCAGGGCGGTTACACGCGCGTCGTGCGGATCGGTCCCCGCCGCGGCGACGCTGCTCCCATGGCGGTGCTCGAGCTCGTCTGATGCTCGAGGCCGTGGCCGTTTCCCTGCGCCGCGGCCTGTTTCGCCTTGAGGTACCCCGCTTTCAGGCGGCTTTGGGCGAGATGGTCGCGGTTGCAGGCCGCAACGGCTCCGGCAAGTCGACATTCCTCCTGGCCTTGGCCGGGATCGTGCACCCCGAGGCCGGTGAGATCCGCCTTGCCGGGGGACCCTGCCTGCCGCCAAAGGTCGCCTATCTGCCGGCGCGCGCCGAGGACGTCGTCCTCGGGGCGCGTCGCGTCCTTGAGGTGGCCCTGACCCTCGGGCTGCAGGGCCGGGGCGAGCAGGATCCCGAGACGGTGCTGCGGGAGATCGAAGGGCTTTTAGACCTGCCGCGCGAGGATCTCGACGATGCCGCCGAGCCGACCTACCGCGCGCTTTGCGGCCTTCTCGCGACCGGAGCCCAGTGCCTTGTGCTGGACGAGCCGACGGCGCGGATCGCGCCGCGGGCTCAGGCGGCTCTGCGCAGGGCGGTCGGTCGCCTGAGGGCGGCGGGGCGGATCGTCGTCCTGGCGAGCCACGACCCCGAGCTCGTGCGGCTGGCCGATCGGATCTACCGCGTCGAGGCGGGTGTCCTGGAGCGGGACAGCCTGGAGAACCTGGTGGATTCCCATGTGCTGCGGCGGCCGGAGCTCTGGAGCGGGTTCGGCGGCTCTGCGGCCGCCGACGTGCTGCGGGAGATCTGGACGTCGTGATCGAGTTCAGCCAGTTCTCGCTTGGCGAGTCGGGACCGTACAGCCTCAGCCTGGAACGGGGCGCCATTTTGGGTCTTGTCGGCTGGCGGGGAGCCGCGGCGACGCAGCTTCTGGAGGCGATGGCGGGCGTGCGCCGGCACAGAGGAGAGGTCCGGGTGGCGGGGCATGCGCGCAAGGCGGCGGATGTCGCCTACGCCCCGGAGGAGGTCGAGCAGATCCTGTTCGGCCGCACGGCGTCCGAGGCGATCGGTCCCCTGGGCCAGGCGTTCGCGGCCCGGCTCGGTGCCGATGGCCTGCTCGGCAGGCCGCCGCAGGAGCTCTCGAGCGGCGAGCGCAGGCGGCTCGCGCTGGCGGCGGTCCTCGGCAGCGGGCGACCGCTCCTTCTGCTGGACCGGCCCACGGCGGGACTCGATCCCGAAGGCCAGGAGCTCTTCTGGCAGGCCGCCGAGGCCTGCACCGGCGCGCTGGTGATGACGCTCTCCCACCAGGCGGAAGCGGCCGCCTGTACGGCGCTCCTGCCGGTGCCGGGGCAGGGTGGCCCCTGGCCGGGCGGCCCCATGAGCGCGGAGCGGCAGCGCCTGCTGCGCTGGCCGCCGGATGAGGCATCGGACCTCGCCTGGACCCTCGGGATCCGGGACGGCACGCGCGATCTCGCGGAGGAGGTGGAGCGGTGGCGCGCAAGGCGGAGGCGCAGGTGATCGTGCTCGTCGCCTGGGTGCTCGTCACCTGGGTCGACCAGGCGATCTGGCCCTCGTTGCTGGCCCTCCTGCTGGCCTTCGGCTACCTCGTGCGTCGGGAGGGTCTAGGGCGCGTGCCCTGGCGCGCCATGCTGGCACTCGGCCTGCTCGCGGTGCTCGCGCATCTGTTTGCTCCTGGTGGCATGGCCGTTCGCCTGCACGACGGCCTCTCCACCGCGCTTCGCTTGTGGGCGGTGCTCTGCGAGGGGCAGGTCGTGCTTGGCATCGTCGGACCGATCGGCCTTGCGAGCAGTCTCGGCCGATTCGGGCGGCTCCTGCGGCCCTTCGGCGTCGGGGGGCGCGATCTCGAAGTGATGGCGTTCGTCACCTTGCGCATGATCCCGGAGACGGCGCGCAGCGCGCGCAGCATCTGGCTCGCGCGCAGGTTTCTCGCCGGGCGCTCGGGCCTTGGGCAGTGGACGGCTCTGGCCGGCGCCTGGGTCGCGCAGAGCATGCGTACGGCCGGCGCTCTCGGCGAGGCGCTCGTGCTGCGCGGCTTCGGCCCGCAGCACGAGCCGCCGCGCATCGACTGGAGCGGACTCGCCCTTGGCTGGCTGCCGCTTCTGACGGCCGCCTTCGCCTTGCCCTGGTGGCTCCGATGAGGTTCGTCGTCGCCTACGAGGGCACGCGCTATTGCGGCTGGCAGCTGCAGAAGAGCGAACCCACGCTGCAGCTGGCGATGGAGACGGCCGTGGCCGCCATCGAAGGGCACCCCGTGCGGGTACTGGGCGCGTCCCGCACCGATCAGGGTGTCCACGCCCTCGGGCAGGTGGCGTGGGCCCGCACCGCACGAAGCCTCGCGCCGGAACGCTATCGCGCCGCGATGAACCACTTCCTGCCCGAAGACGTGCGCGTGCGCCTGTGCGATCTGCCCGAGGACGAGTTCCGTCCGCTGCAGGGCGTCATCGAGAAGACGTACGCCTATCGTGTCGACCAGCGCCAGGTGCCCGACCCGCGCCTGCGCCGCATCGCCCTCCACCGCCCGGGGCCGCACGACCTCGGGGCGATGCGGGCGGCGCTCACTCCGCTCCTCGGATGCCACGACTTCGCCCCGTACGGCGGGGCCGGCAGCCCGCGCCGCAGCACGGTGCGCACGCTCAGGGAGGCCGAGGTGCTGGAGGTGGACGGCGGTCTCGAGGTGCGCCTCACCGCCGACGGCTTCCTCTATCACATGGTCCGTCACGTCGTTGGGGCCCTGCTGCCGGTCGGGCAGGGCCGCGCGCCAGCGGAGAGCCTGGGCAGGATGCTGGCCGAGGGACCGCCGCCGCAGGGCATGCCGCTGGCTCCCGCACATGGCCTCACGCTGCTCGGCGTCGCCTACGGTCCGCCAAATCCGCTTGACAGCCGACGTATCTGATGACTACCATTGCATTATGCGCCATCCTGGGGATGGTACGTTTCGGGGAGGCTTGCCCGCTTTGCAGCGCACGCTTATGACGAGGCGCGAGGATGTTGTCCCGCGCTGGCACATCGTGGACGCGGATGGAATGGTTCTGGGCCGTCTGGCGACGGAGGTGGCCGCGGTGCTTCGTGGCAAGCACCTGCCGACCTACACGCCGTCGATCGACAACGGCGACTACGTCATTGTGATCAACGCCGAGAAGGTGCGGGTCACGGGCAACAAGTACGAGGACAAGATCTACTACCACCACACCGGCTATCCCGGGGGGATCCGCGAGACGAGCCTGCGGCACATGCAGGAGCGTCATCCGGAGCGCGTGATCGAGAAGGCGGTGCGCGGCATGCTGCCCAAGAACCGCCTCGGCCGCGATCTCTTCCGTAAGCTGAAGGTGTACAGCGGGCCGCATCACCCGCACGAGGCGCAGCAGCCCACCGAGCTCAAGCTGGGAGGTACGAAGTCCTGATGGCGGTACAGCTTTACGGCACAGGTCGGCGCAAGAGCGCGACGGCGCGCGTGCGTCTCGTGGCCGGCAGCGGCAAGTTCATCGTCAACGGCCGTCCGGTGGAGGAATACTTCCCGGTCAGCACCTTGCAGATGCTCGTCATGGCGCCGCTCCGCACCGTCTCGGCCGAGGGCCGCTACGACGTGATCTGCCGGGTCGAGGGAGGCGGCGTGGCCGGTCAGGCCGGCGCCGTGCGGCATGGCCTCGCGCGTGCGCTCTTGACGGTGGACCCGGAGTACCGGGTGCCGCTCAAGCGGATGGGCTTCCTTCGTCGCGATCCGCGCATGAAGGAGCGCAAGAAGTACGGTCTCAAGGCTGCGCGCAAGCGGCCGCAGTTCTCGAAGCGCTAAATGGGAGCCCCGCCGCAGGCGGGGCTTTCTTGTTGGAGGAGAGACAATTGGATCCGATCGATCTCGTCGTGTTCGACGTCGACGGCGTGCTCATCGACGTGCGCGCATCGTACAACGAGGCCGCCCGCCAAACGGTCGAGCACTTCCTCGGAGCGAGGTCCGGCGGCTGGCTGACTGACGAGGAGATGGCGGCGCTGCGTGTCGCCGGCGGCTTCAACGACGAGTGGGATGTCGCCGCCGTGGCGATCTGGGCACAGAAGGACGGCCGCCGGGACCTCAGGGGCCTCGCCCGCGAGGCGAAGCTCGCGGGTGGCGGCGTCGACGGCGCGGTCCGCGCCGCGGACCTCGCCAGGGAGCCTGGGCGCGATGCCGTGCTCGGTGTGTTCTGCGAGATCTACGCCGGTACCGCCAGGGTCGAGGAGATGTACGGGCGACCGCCCGTGCTGGCATCGTCGCGCGACGGTCTCTGGCAGCGGGAGCGGCGCCTCGTGGAGGCGGCGGAGCTCCTTCTGTTGCGTGCGCCCAAGGCCATCTATACAGGTCGCACCTTGGGAGAGCTGCGGGCGTCGGCGGAGCGGTTCGGCTTCGCGATCCACTTCCCGGAGAACTTCTGCCTGACGGGCGACGGCCCGTACCGCAAGCCGGACGGCAGGGGGCTCAGGTATCTCGCCGAGGCCGTGCGGGCCAGGCACGTGCTGATGGTCGGCGACAACGTCGACGACTTCCTGACCGCCCAGGACGCGCGGCGGATCGACCCCTCGCGCCGCTACGACTTCTGCGGCATCGTCGGCGGCGCCCTGGGCGAGAGCGCCGAAGACGTCTTCACAGAACTAGGCGTCGAGGCGATCGCGCCCTCCACGTCGGAACTCCTCAGATGGCTGCGCGACGCCTGAAGCAGGAGAACCTGCCCGCCCGGCTGCCCGAAGCCGTGCGGTCGGCGTGGCAGGCTCTCGCGCGCGAAGGCGAGACCTATCTCGTGGGTGGTGCCCTGCGCGACATGCTGCTCGGGCGCACGCCCCACGACTACGACCTGGCGACGTCCCTGCTGCCGGAGCGCGCGAGGCAGATCCTCGGCTGGCCCGAGCGGTGTCTCGACGCCTTCGGCGTCCTGCACGGGCCGCAGGCAGGCCTCGAGGTGGTTTCGCTGCGCAGCGAGGGCCGTTACCGGGACCGGCGCCACCCGGACGAGGTTCGCTTCGGCGCCACGCTCGAGGAGGACCTCAGCCGTCGCGACTTCACGGCGAACGCTCTGGCGCTCGACGCTGCGGGCCGCCTGCATGACCCGTCGGGCGGCCTCGGCGACCTTCGCCGCGGGCTCCTGCGCACCGTGGGTCCCGCCGCGGAGCGCCTGAAGGAAGATCTCCTCCGCATCCTCAGGGCCTACCGCCTGGCGGCCGAGCTCGGCTGGCGCCTCGACCCGCAGCTCAGGCAGGTGGCCCGGCAACTCGCGCCCGCCTTGAAGGACGTGTCGCAAGAGCGCGTCGGGGAGGAACTCTGGCGCCTCCTCAGGGCCGCAGGCGGCTACCAGCCGCTGCGCTGGGCCTGTGAGGACGGCGTGCTCGCTGCCGTTCTGCCGTCGCTGCGCCCAACGAGACCCATCGCAGGACCGGTGCCGCGTCTCGTCGGCTGGACCAGGGGTGACCCCGATGAGGCGATGCGCCGCTGGCAGGCGTTTGGCTGGCCGCGTGAGGAACGGCGCCTCGCGGAAGCCGCGCTGCGGCTACGCGCCGAGATTGCGGCCACGGCGGCCCGCCCCGCATGGCGTGAAGCTCTGGCGAGAGCCGGTGCGGACGCCGCGGACGTCCTCGTGCTCACGGGTGGCAGCCGTCGCATCGCGGCGTTCGCCGGACTCTACGGCCGGGAGGGCGTCCTGGATCGAGGGAGGCTGCCGCTGCGCGGAGCGGAGCTGGCCGCGGCCGAAGGACTTCGCGGAGTGGAGATCGGACGGCGCGAGGCGGAATTGCTGCGCGAGCTCTGGCGCAATCCCGCTTGCCTCACCCAATCGTCCAGGAGAAATCCCGGCCCATTGGCATGAGCCGGCGTGGGGCGCCCGAGAGGCGTCGCGCCAACCCGTACGCCGCGAGGAGTACGGGTTTGTGGCGCTGCGGCGCGGGCTGCGCCTGGTCCTTGGCCGGCGGTCTCGACGCCTTCTCGAGCCAGGGCGGATCGACGCGTTTCGGCGGGTAGAGGCCGAGGGCCTCGTAGGTCGAGCGGTGGACGACACCGGTCACGCGCATACCATGGCTCTGCTGGAACTTCTCCACAGCCTTCGTCAGTTCTTCTGTGAAGACCCCTGACACCGGACCCTGGTAGTCGCCCGTGGCGAGAAGCGCCCGCTGGATGTCGCTCACCTCGCTGCCGCGCGAGCCCTCGGCCACCGCGCGACGCGGCGGTGTGCCCACGACATCGACGGGCGTGCCTTCCTCGACCCAGGCGTAGACCTGTTCGACGTCGCGGTTGAGCATGCGTACGCAGCCGTGTGACGCGAAGTGCCCCACGGAGCCGGGGTTGTTGGTCCCGTGTACGCCATAGATGCCGTAGGGGATCGAGAGGCGCATCCAGCGCGTGCCGAAGGCGCCGCCCCAGACGGCCTTCTGGGCGATCTGCCAGCTGCCGAGCGGCGTCGGCGTGGACGGCTTGCCAACCGCCACCGGGAACGTGCGGTACAGTTTCCGATCCGAATAGACGCTGAGAGTGCGATGATCGGTGTCGATGACGAGGCGCACCGGCTCCTTCGGACGCGGGTCGGCCGGCAGGTTGAGGGTGACGGCAGGCGGCGGTACGAGTGCGAGGAACGGCAGCACGGCGAATCCCCCTGACGTTGGTTCTCGCAGCTAGCGTGCGCGTCAGGAGGGCGCCTTAATAGGCTGCAAGGGCAGGCGGCCGCGGACCTTCGCAGGGATCGGAGCGGTTCGGCATCCTGCCGCTCGCCCTCCGTCTCGCGCCCACGCTGCTGCGTCGCCGTCTGCGGCCGTTCAGGGCACGAGCCTTCGCACAGCCCGTGCCAGCTCCCGGTCCGCCTGGCTGCCACCGCGCGCGAACACCGCCGGCTGCCCCAGCGGCGCCGGTACCTGGACGAAGGTGCCGCGCGCCACATGGTAGGTGCGGTTCGTCCAGATCTCGCGCCAGTCCCCTGCGGGCACGTAGACCTTTACGGAGTGGACATTGGCCTGGTACACCGGCGCGACCAGCACGTCAGGCCCCAGCATGAATTCGCGGCTTCCCAGGCGGTACGCCTCGGCATCCCGAGGGTAGTCGAAGAAGACCGGCCGGTCGAGTGGCGCGTCGCTACGCGCGGCGGCTTGCATCAGCTGCTCGCGGTAGGGCGCCAGGGCGGCGTAGAGGTCCGTCATGCGGCGAAGTTCCCGCATGATCGCGGGCGAACTCCAGACCTGCGCGTTCTTCGCGGGCAGATTGCCCTCGTGGCTGCGCATGAGGCTCGTGAAGGCGTCCACCTCCATCCAGCGCCTGAGCAGTTCCGGGGTGCGCACATAGTGCAGCGGGAACTGGTCGAACGAGGTGTAGCCGCCGAGGTCGCCGTAGGCGGTTGGAAAGCCGGAGAGACCGGCGCTGAGCAGCGCGGTGACCGAAGACTCGAGCCCGTTGTCCGCGCCCCAGCTCTCGAGCTGGTC
>DAIBJA010000036.1 GCA_027420455.1 Clostridia bacterium
CAGGCGCACGATCGCCAGCTGATCCTCCGTGAACGCGATGAGGCCCACGATGCCGACGGCGGCGCCGTGGAGAAGGATCGGCGCCGCGAAGTCCGCCTGCTCCGGCACGACACCGCCCCGGGAGACGATCGGGTCGTAGGAAGGGTCGCTCGTGTCGAGAGCGGCCTCGGTCATGCCCGACGCCAGGACGCGGCCGTAGAGGCCGCCTCCGACGGCTCCTTCCTCGAAGGCGCCGAGGCGTTGGGCATAGAGACCGGTCCCTGCCACGATCCGCAGCTCGCGGTCGACCACCTCAGCATCGATGCCGAACGCGGCCCGGATCGCTTCGGTGACCTGCTGCGCGTCTTGAGCGATGCGTGCGAGCGGGCCTGTCACCGCTCCCGGCCTCCCTTTCCTGCCCTCTTTGTCGTCTTCAGGCGTCCGACAAGGGTCGGCCACCCGAGCGATCGTCGGCCATGCTTTTTTGGGGGCCGACGCTCCAGCTTCGCAGCGCCTTTGGTGCATGCCGCCGCGCCGCATGCTCGAATGCCGGATGCCGGCGACAAGGCGAGGCCCTGATGGCTCGTCCTTGTCGCCGGCAACGTTGTCTTCGCCTGGGGCTGCTTGTGGCCGCAGTTCCTATCCCGCGTCTCAGGCGCGCTCGAGGATCGCCGCCACGCCCTGCCCGACGCCGACGCAAAGCGTCGCGGCGGCATGGGTGAGGCTGCGCTCCCGGAACTCGTGCAGCAGGGTGGCCACGAGGCGGGCACCCGACATGCCGAGCGGGTGCCCGATGGCGATCGCGCCGCCGTTCGGGTTCACGCGCTCGGGATCGAGGCCGAGTTCGCGGATGCAGGCGACGCTCTGCGCGGCGAACGCTTCATTGAGCTCCACCGCGTCGAGCTGCTGCACGCCAAGTCCTGCGCGACCGAGGGCCTTGCGCAGCGCCGGCACCGGACCCATGCCCATGTAGCGCGGGTCGACCCCCACCTCCGCGCCAGCCGTGAGGCGCGCCACGGGCTTGAGGCCGTAGCGCCTGAGTCCCTCCTCAGACGCCAGCAGGACCATGGCGGCCCCGTCGTTGACCCCTGAGGCGTTGCCCGCCGTGACGGTGCCGCCTGGACGTACGATCGGCGGCAGGGCGGCGAGCCGCTCGTAGGTGGTCTCCGGCCGCGGGTGCTCGTCGACCGAGATGCTTTCCGACGGCCCTCGCTTCTTCGGCACCGTGACCGGCACGATCTCGGCCCGGAAGCGGCCGCGCTCCTGCGCCGCCTGCCAGCGCTGCTGGCTCTCGAGCGCGAAGCGGTCCTGGTCTTCGCGGGAGATTTGGTAGCGGTCGGCCACGTTCTCCGCCGTCTCCGCCATGGATTCGAGGGGGAAGCGCTCGGCGAGCCGCGGGTTCGGGAAGCGCCAGCCGAGGGTGCTGTCGAAGGCCGTGACATCGCCGCGGGGATAGGCCGAGGCGGCCTTGCCAAAGACGAGGGGGGCGCGCGACATCGACTCGACACCGCCGGCGAGGAAGATGTCGCCCTCGCCCGCCCGGATGGCGCGGGCTGCGGCGATGATGGCGGAAAGTCCACTGGCGCAGAGACGGTTCACCGTCATGCCGGGAACGGAGTCCGGCAGGCCCGCGAGCAGGAGCGCCATGCGCGCCACGTTGCGGTTGTCTTCGCCGGCCTGGTTGGCGTCGCCCGCGAGCACGTCGTCGATCGCCTCAGGAGGAAGGCCCGGCTGGCGCTCGAGCAGGGAAACGATCACGTGCGCCAGCATGTCGTCCGGCCGCACGGCGGCGAGGCCGCCGCCATAGCGGCCGACTGGCGTGCGCACCGCGTCGACGAGGTAGGCGTCGGGCACGAGGATTCCTCCTTTAGAGGGGTCAGTGGAGGGCGCTGAGTGCCCTGTCAAAGCGGTCGAGGAGTTCCGAAACCTCCTCGGCCCGGACGATGAGCGGAGGCGCGAGGAGGACGTGGTCGCCCAGGAGGCCTTCGGGGCCGCCCGAGCCTGCGTAGACGATGAGGCCGGCGTCGAAGGCGATGTCGCTGAGACGCGCGGCACGTGCTCCAGGCCTTTGGTCCGTCTCGAGCACCACGGCCTGCATCAGGCCAAGCCCGCGGACCTCCCGCATGACCTCATGGCGCGGCAGGAGGTCTTCGAGTCCTGCTCGCAGGAGCTCACCCATGGCGGCTGCGTTCTCGATCAGGCGCTCGCGTTCGAGGATCTCGAGCGCCTTGGCGCCGGCGGCGCAGGCCACCGGATGGCCGCCGTAGGTGAAGCCGTGCGCAAAGCGTCCGCTGCCGCTCCGAATCGCCTCGTAGACCCGGTCGGCGGTCACGACAGCGCCGAGGGGCGCGTAGCCGCCCGAGAGCCCCTTGGCCGCCGTGATCATGTCCGGCGCGACCTCGAAGTGCTCCATGCCGAGGGTGAGGCCGGTGCGTCCGAAGCCCGTCATGACCTCGTCGGCGATCAGGAGGATGCCGTACGCGCGCGCGATGCGCCCTACGGCCTGCATATAGCCGGGGTGCGGGACAAGTCCGGAGTTGGCCGAGCCCCCGACCGGCTCCATCAGGATGGCGGCCACCGTGTCGGGTCCCGCCTGCTCGATCGCGGCGCGCAGCGCCCGGGTGCAGCTGCATTCCCCGTCCGGTCCCGGGCCCGGGCAGGCGGGGCCTGGCGGAGCGAAGTGGACGAACGCGGGACTCAGGAGCGGCTCGTACGGGCGGCGGCGGCCGATGTGGCCGGAGGCCGAGAGCGCGCCGAGCGAGTTGCCGTGGTACGACGCCCAGCGCGTGAGCACCTTGAAACGCTTGGGTTCACCGGTCTCGAGGAAGTACTGGCGCGCCAGCTTGACGGCCGTCTCGGTGGCCTCTGAGCCACCGGACACCGGGTAGGTGTGGCGCAGGCCGAAGGGCAGGAGCGCGGCGATCCGCCGTGCGAGCTCCTCCTGGGCTTCGGATGTGAAGCGCATCGTATGGGCGAACGCGACCCGCTCGGCCTGGGCGGCCATGGCCTGGGCGATCTCCCGCCGGCCGTGGCCCAGGTTGGCGACGAGAGCGCCGGACGCCCCGTCGAGGTAGCGATGGCCGTCCTTGTCGAAGAGGTAGACGCCTTCGCCATGGTCGATGGTCGGGTATGGATTCGCCGGCGCGCGATAGAAAACGTCGGTCATGGTGTGGCCCCCTCCGTGCGCCTGAGCTCCGCGAGCGCCTCGAGTTCCTGCGGCGTCGGAGGCGGGATCTCCTCGAGGTGGGGCGCGACCCGCATGGGCCAGCCGGTCCTCCCCTGCACCTCCGCGAGGTCGACGCCCTCATGGAGCGCCGTGAGCCGCATCTCGCCGTCCTCGTCGTAGTCGAAGAGACCGAGGTCGGTCACGACGGCGGCGGGGCCGTTCGGGCGCCGTCGCCCTTCGGGGTGGCCGGGGGACGTGACGAAGTCGACGGCGGCGGGGAAGCGCCTCGGATCGTGCGGCATCAGGACGATCGTCCGCCGTGCGAAGGAAGCGATGTCGGCGGCGCCGCCCGAGCCGGCGAGACGCGCCTTGGGGTGCGCATAGCTGCCGATGACCGTCGAGTTGAGGTTGCCGCGGCGGTCGATCTGGGCGCCGCCGAGAAAACCGACGTCGATCCAACCTGTCTGCAGGTACTGGCTGAAGAGATCGTGGATCGGCAGGACGCAGAGCGATGTGCGCACGAGGTCCGGGTCGCCGATCGAGAGGGGGAGCCGAGGAGGGTAGGCGTCGATCACGCCGGACTCGTAGATGAGGACGAGGCGCGGTGCATGCAGGCGCTTCGCGATGTTGGCGGCGAGATTCGGGGTGCCGACGCCGACGAGCACCCGCTCGCCGTCCCGCAGCAGGCGAGCGCCGACGATCGCGAGGCGTCCCTGAGCGTCAACCGGCACGGCGGGCTGCCTCCTTCAACGCGGCCAGGCGATCCTGCGGCAGCTGCCGGAGGTAGTCGTCGCGGTCCTTCACGCCGTAGACGAACTGCTCGAGCCAGGCCGCTACGCTGGCAGGGTCGCGCGCGAGCGCGTCCCATTCGGTGTAGAACGTGGTGTCGCGGTCGTAGAGACCGTGCACGTAGGAGGGGTGCGCCCCCCAAGGGGCGAGGGAGACGTTCGTCACGCGGAAGCCCGGCAGCAGGAGGTGATCTCGATCTTTCCTCAATTCGGAGGCGGGAAGCACCTCCTCGACCGAGGCGATCACGAGGCGCGCGGCCAGGGCCGCCTCGCGCACCTCGCCGAGCAGGCCGCGGGCGTAGATGTTGCCGTCCTCGTCCGCGGCATGCGCGTGGAGCAGCGTGACATCCGGGTTGAGGGCGGGCACCACCGGGACCTCCTCGTCGCCGAAGGGGCTTCGCACCTTCGGGCGGGGCCTGCGCAGGGAGAGGTCGTTCTCGAGCGAGCGCAGGGGCCAGAACGGCAGGCCGGCCGCCCCGGCCGCGAGGCGCGCCACGAGCTCGAAGTGGGTGTATTCCTCGATCCCGATCTCGCCCGCCTCGACGACGCGGCGGAAGACCGGCAGGTTGCCGACGCCGGGGTTGCCGGCGTAGCTGAAGACGACGCGGTCCGCGACGCCCGCCGCCAGCATCTGGTCGTAGAGGAGGTCCGGCGTGGCGCGGCAGAGGGTCAGGTGCTGGAGCCCCTGGCGGATGATCTCGTGGCCGAAGGCGAAGGGGATCAGGTGCGTGAAGCCGGCGAGATAGAGGACGTCCCCGTCATGCACGTACTCCCGCACGGCATCCTCGAGCGGCAGGAATCGCGTCAAATTACTCACTCCAGGGAATGCGCACCTTCTGGGTGATCGTCTGCGCCTGCAGGAAGAAGCTCAGGTAGTCCGGCCCCCCGACCTTCGGCCCCGTGCCCGAGAGCTTGTAGCCGCCGAACGGGTGCACGCCGGCCATGGCGCCGGTGGAGCTGCGGTTCAGATAGAGATTGCCGACGAAGAAGTGGTCGCGCACGTAGTCCATCTCCGAGGGGTCGCGGCTGAAGACCGCTCCCGTCAGGGCGTACTCGACGTTGTTCGCGAGATCCACCGCCTGGGCGAGGGAGTCGGCGCGCAGCACCGAGAGGAACGGTCCGAAGATCTCCTCCTGCGCGATCGGGCTGTCGATCGAGACGTCGTCGATGATGGTCGGCGTGACGAAGTGGCCCCGCTCGCCTGGTGTGCCCTTGCGGATCACGGTGCCGTAGCGCGAGGCGCTCTCGATGTAGTCGGCGATCTTCCTGGCCGCCGACGCATCGATCACGGGCCCGTACGCGCGGTTCTCCGCGGCGTGGCCCATATCTGCCCCCACGCGGTCCACCTCGGCGACCACGGCGTCCAGGAACTCGTCGTGTACGTCGTTCGTGACGATGAGCCGCGATGTGGCGGAGCATTTCTGGCCCTGGTAGCCGAAGGCCGAGGTGACGAGCTCGCGGGCCGCCCAGTCGCGGTCCGCGGCGGCCGTCACGATGGTGGCGTTCTTGCCGCCCATCTCGACCATCACGCGCTTGAGCTGCTTCTGCCCGGCGACGAGACCCGAAGCCGCCTCGTGGATGTGGGTGCCGACGGCGCGGGAACCGACGAACGCGATGAACTGCACGTCGGGATGGCGGACGAGCGCCTCGCCGAGTTCGCCGCCGCGGCCCGGCACGAGGTTCAGGACACCGGGCGGAAGCCCCGCGTCCTCGAACACCCGGTAGAGCTCGTGCGCGATGGTCGCGGCCTCGTGGGCGGGCTTGAGGACGACGGTGTTGCCCGCGGCGATGGCGGCCACCGTCATGCCGAGCGGCAGCGTCGAGGGGAAGTTGAAGGGGGAGATGACGACGCCGACGCCGAGCGGCAGGTAGCGGTACTGGTTGATCTCGGTCGAGATCGGCTGGATCTCCTTGCCTTCGCTCCACTTGAGAAGCTGGCGCGCGTTCCACTCGAAGTGGTCGATCGCCTCGGCGATCTCTCCGTCGGCCTGGTCGAAGTTCTTCCCGACCTCGAACGCCAGCCAGCCCAGGAACTCGCGGCGGCGCTGGCGTAGGATGTCGCCCGCGCGCAGGAGCAGTGCGGCCCGCTCCCACGGCTCGACCCGCGACCACGTCCCAAAGGCCTCGCGCGCCGCCTTGATGGCGGCGTCGCCCTGGGCCACGGAGGCCATGTGGATCTCGCCGACGGTGACGGAGGGATCCGCCGGGTCGGTGGAGATGAAGACATGCTCTCCGGCAAGCCGCTGGCCACCGATCCTGAGGGGATAGCTCCCCCCGAGCTTCGAGCGCACCTTGGCCACTTCTGCCTGCGTCTTCACCTGCTCCGCCGGGTCACGGAAGTTCAGGAACGGCTCGTTCTGGAACGGGTGCAGGGACATCTTCACTCACCTTCCGCGGTCGGATTTATGCGTTGTACCCGAGCGCCTGGGAGACGGCAGCCGCCGTCTCGATCAGGTGCTGGCGCATGGGGCCGAGCAGGCGGTCGAGCGGTACCTGGAGGCTGTGGGTGGAGATGTTGACCGCCGCGACGATCGCTCCGCTGGCATCGCGGACGGGGGCCGCGATCGAGCGCAGACCCACCTCGAGCTCGCCGTCGGCCAGGGCACAGCCGAGCTGGCGTGCCTCTGCGAGATCTGCGAGCAGGCGATCGGGGTCTGTGCGCGTCGTGTCGGTGTAGCGAGGCCAGGGCGGCTCGCCCAGGATGTCGAGGAGCTCCTGGCGGCTTGCGCCTATCAGGAGCGCCTTACCGAGCGATGTCGCATGCAGCGGCAGCCTGGAGCCGACGTGGAGGTTAATCTGGAGGATGCGCTGAGCCGCCGCCACGCGCACCACGTAGAGGGCTTCCGCTCCGTCGCGGATGGCGACGTTGGCGGATTCGTGCGTCGCCTGCGCCAGGTCCGAGACATGGGGCTCGGCCAGATCGGGCAGCGACAGGGCCTGCAGGAACCGACGTCCGAGGTCCAGGACCTTGGGCGTCAGGGAGAAGCGACGGCTCTCGTCCTGCCTCAGGTAGCCGAGGTCGCAGAGCGTCAGCGCGATGCGGCGCACCGTAGCCTTGTTGCGCAGGCTGCGGTCGCTGAGCTCCGTCAGGGTCAGGCGTTCGCGCGATGCGGCGAAGGCCTCCAGCACCTTGAACGCCTTTTCGATGCTGTAAATGAAGTAACGCGACGGACTGTCGCCGGACAGGTAGTTAGGCATACGCTTAGCGCATCTCCATTACGCAGAGCATCTTTGACTTCACGTTGCCATGCTGGAAAGCCCCCGTCAAGGGGGAGATGCTTGCCCCTTCCACCATCTCGTGGGCCCGCAAGGCGCGGCATCGTGCGTACAATCACGCTTGACGGGAAGAGCCGGCGCATGGCGCCGTGTGGCGGCGCAGGGGGCAAATCCGGCTTCCTGAGCCAAGCACACGCAGGTTGCTACGGCCACTTGTTGCCGTATGGTTAGGGCAACCACGGAGATTCTGTTGTGCGGATCGATAGTACGCATGGCGTATGATCTGGGCGGCTCGCGCAGGCAGCCTGGAACACGGGCCGACGGGGGATCGTGGGTGGCCTCGCCGGACGCGGTGGATCAGTCGCAGAGCGTGTCCTCCAGGCATGTTGGAGGGCTTCAGCGTCGAAGTGGATGGCCTTGTGCACATGGACGCCGATTTTGGCGGATGGATCGCAACGAGCTGGGAGGAGACGACATTGCGGGACGAGGAGATTCTTGAACTTTCCCAGGGCCTCATCGCGATCGAGAGCCACAGCGGCGCTGCCGGGCGGGAGGCAGAGGTGGCCGCGTTTGCCCGGGACTGGCTCCAGGAGAGAGGCGTCCGAGCCCGCCTCGAAGAAGTCGACGGCGGCCGCTCCAACGTGCTGGCTGCCGTCGGCAGGACGGGTGGCCCGCGCATCATGCTGAACGGGCATCTCGACACGGTCAGCGGCGAGAACATGGCGTTTCCAGCCTTCCGGCCGTTCGTTCGCGATGGACGGCTCTATGGGCGGGGCGCCTGCGACATGAAGGGCCCCGTCGCGGCGATGATGGCCGCGCTGGTCGACCTCAAGGATGCGGACTTGGACGGCGAGGTGCTGTTTGCCGGGGTCGTGGGCGAGGAGGAGCGGAGCGAGGGCACGGAAGCGCTCATCAAGCGTGGTGTGCACGCCGACTTCTGCATCGTCGGCGAGCCGAGCGACCTTGAGATCCATCTCGGGCACCGCGGGCTCGAATGGCTCGAGGTGCGCTTCCACGGCGTGGCGGCGCATTCGGGTGCTGCGGACAAGGGGCGCAATGCCATTTCGGCGGCCCAGACCTTCATGTCGCTCTGCGCGTCGCACCTGAATCCCCGCATCGCCGCCCGCCGGCATCCCTTCCTGGGGGAGTCGACCATCAACTGGGGCTTCATCCATGGCGGTGAGCAGCCCAGCACCGTCGCGGGGGAATGCCGGCTCCAGCTCGACCGGCGCTGGATTCCCGGGGAGAGCGTCCAGAGCGTTGTAGGGGAACTCGAAGAGATGCTCGGTGTGGCGCTCCGCCTGCATGAAGGGGTCAGGGGCGAGGTCGTGCGCATGGAGAACAGCATCCTCACCCTGGACCACGTTCCGACCTATGTGGAGCCGACCCACCCGGGCGTCGTGGCCCTGGCGGGAGCCATTGCCGCGGAGAGCGGCGGGGAAGCGGTCTACGAGCGCTTCCCCGCCTGGACCGACGCGGCCCTCCTGTCGGGACACGCGGGCATTCCGAGCGTCGTCTACGGTCCCGGCAGCATCAGGAAGGCGCATGCCGCCGATGAGTACGTACCGCTCGACGAGCTCTATCTGGCCGCGCGGGTCTATCGCCGGGCGTGCACCGAGTTCCTTGACGGGAAGCAGTGAAGCTCGCCGGTTGTGAGGATCCGCCCAGGGAAAGGGTGACGGCATCGGTCCCCACACCTGGGCGGATCCTTGCCAGGAGAGTCAGTCGAGCGTGAAGCCGGCCCTGATCTCGAAGTCGGTCGGGGGGAAGCGGTCCGGACGAAGGTGGGGAGCCTCGGCGAGGCCGAGCGCGATGCGCAGCGCGAACTCGCCGATCGCGGGGCCGCGCATCACGCCGAGGCCCTGGTCGCCGGTGGCGACGAAGAGACCCGGCGCGACCTCCCCGACCAGAGGCCGGCGGTCCGGGGTGCCCCCGCATAGGCCCGCCCAGTTCGAACGCAGGCCGGCGACGTCGCCAAGGCTCGAGAGCTGCATCAGGCGCTCGGCGATGGTCGCCTTGAAATCCTCGTCGCCCATGCGCGGGAAGTTGTCGGGGTCGAACTCCCGGGTCCTGGTGCCGTCGCCTGCAAGGAAATCTTCCTCGCCATCAGGCACCATGTAGACGTCCGTGGAGAGGTGCCAGACGATCGGGAGTCCGTGCCTCCTGCGAAGCTCCAGGGAAGAGGCCTGGACGAGGTAGGGCCGCAGCGGGATGTCGACCCCGGCGGTGCGCACGAGCCTGCGCGTCCAGGTGCCCGCCGTGACGAGGACGCGCCTGGCGGCGAACACCTCGCCGCAGGCCGTCACCAGGACCTTCCCATCCTCCACCCTGATGGACTCCGCACGGCAGGCGGTGCGCACCTCGAGCCCCTCTGAGCGCGCGTCCTCCTGGACCTGCTGCGCGAAGGCGGTGGCGTTCACGTGCCAGTCGCCCGGGAGCCAGAGGGCGACGGTATCGGGGTTCAGGCGGTCGAGGGCGGGATAGCGCCTCTCCACCTCGGCCTGGTCGAAGAGTTCATACGGCACCTCGCGTGCTTTGAGATCCTCGGTGCGGCGGTGGAGGGCGTCGATGTGCTCGCCTTCCGCCAGGGTCAGCATGCCGTAGGGCTGGACGATGGAGACGTCGCCGCTCCGCCTGAGGGCCTCCGTGAAGAGCTCGCGGCTGCGCTGGACGAATGTCTGGTCCTCCGGGTGCCAGAGAAGGTCGGTCACGATGCCGCCCGACTTCGCGGAACTCTCCTGGGCGAGGCCGATATCGGCCTCGAGGAGCAGGGCGGAACGCACGCCTTCCCGCGCCGCCGCGTGCAGGGCACCTGCACCCCAGATCCCGCCACCGACGATCAGGAGGTCATAGGTCAAGGGAACACCTCCGTTCCAGCTGTCGGGTCACGTCGCAAGAAGATCGCCCCGCTCGCATGATGGCTGGGGGGTTCGCGGCCACGCCCAAGTGGCACCTCGACGCGCGCGGCGCTCCGGAGCTGGATGGGAGACCGCCTGCCACCGGGCGGCAGGCGGCTTGTGTCCGGGGGACGAGGACCGTCAGTTGGCGCTGCAGACCCGGCGCACGATGGTCGAGAGACGGTCGAGCGCGTCCGCGAAGACGCCCGCCGGGATGTTGAGCGGAGGCATGAGCCGGATCACCTCGTGCTTCAATCCGGCCATGTGCAGGATCATGTGGTCGGCGAGAGACTCCGTCACGACCTGCTGCGCGCGGGCGCCGCCTTCGGCGCCGGCGAACTCGACGGCGATCATCAGGCCCCGGGCGCGCACTTCCTTGACGCACGGCAACTCCGCGAGCGGCGCCAGCTGGCGCAGGGCCGCTTCTCCGAGCTGCGTGGCGACTTCCATCAGAGACTCTTCCCGGATCACCTCGAGCGTCGCGAGGCCCGCGGCGCAGGAGACCGGGTTGCCGCCGAACGTGGTGCCGTGCGCGCCGGGCGTCCAGCGGTCGGCGAGTTCGGTGCGGGCGGCGAGGGCCGAAAGCGGCATGCCGCCGCCGAGCGCCTTGCCCATGATGACCAGGTCCGGCTCGATTCCGCTGTGCTGGTAGGCGAACATGCGGCCGGTACGGCCCATGCCGGACTGCACCTCGTCCACGGCCAGGAGGATGCCGTGCTTCGCGGTCAGATCCCTGAGCCAGGGCAGGAAGCCGTCCGGCGGGATGACGTAGCCGCCCTCGCCCTGGATCGGCTCGAGCACGATGGCGGCGACGCGCTCGGGTGCCACGTCCGTTTCAAGGAGGCGTGCGATCTGCTGCTGCACGTGGGCGAGTGCCTCGTCCGGCGTCATGCCGAGGCGCGTCGGCGCGGGGTAGTCCACGTGGTAGACGGCCGGAAGGAGCGGCTCGTAGGGGGAGCGGTAGCGGGCGGCCGAGTCAGTCAGGCTCAGGGCGCCCAGCGAGCGGCCATGGAAGCTGCCGCGGAACGCGATCACGGCCGGACGACCGGTGGCGAAGCGGCTGAGCTTCACCGCGGCCTCCACCGCCTCGGTGCCGGAATTGCCGAAGAAGAGCTTGTACGATGGGCCGATTTCCTTCTGCAGGGCCTCTGCAAAAGCGACGAGCACCTGCTGGTAGGCTGTTCCGCTGTAGAGGTGGAGGTGACGGTGCACCTGCTCGTCAATGGCTGCCAGGACCTTCGGGTGGCTGTATCCCACCGCGTTGACGGCGATTCCCGTCGCGAGGTCCAGATAGCGTGTCCCGTCCGGTGTGAACAGATAGGGACCTTCGCCTCGCACCAATTCGAGCTCGGTCTCCATGGGTTGGACGGGCATCACGGCAGCTGCATGACGCTGGCTGATATCCAAGCTATGACCCCTCTCGTAGGAAGCTGGCCGCACGGCATACTAAGCGTACGCATGATCGCACGCCTACAGTGTCCTCGAGTTCTTGGCGCACATGCAAATGCGCGCGCCGACCGTGGCGTCCGCCTATGCCTAGTCGGGCGAAGGGCGGCGGGCCGCGCGGCCTGCGGCGCCGCGTCTTGCGGGGGTACGCAGTGCGCACGGGCGTAGATCGATGACCGGACGGACGTTGGGCCGCGCGACGGCTTGCCTGGGCAGGCGCGAGGCCTCGGTTGGCGACGGCCTGTCCTCACACGCGCGACTTGGCCCTTAGAGAGGCTCCAGGCCTTCGTTCAGGACTTTGAGGCAGCTGGAGTAGGCATACACCCGGTTGCGCCGCTGGCCGGTCACCTCATCCACAATGCCGAGATGCTCGAGCGCTTGCATAGCCTTTGCGGCAGTCGGGAAGGAAAGCCCCGACCGCTCGGCGGCCGCACGAAGCGACAAGAGGGGGCGGGATTGAAGTGCGGTCAGCACCCGCAAGGCCGAACCGGCCGATCGCCCGCCGGTTTGAACCCTCACACGGTCACGATCTGCCAGCGCGATCAGTTGCCTCGCGGTGTTCACCGCAGCTGTGGCGGTTTCCGCGACGCCGACCAGGAAGAAGGAGAGCCATGCTTCCCAGTCTCCGTCGGTGCGGACAAGGTCGAGCAGGCGGTAGTACTCGTCACGGTGTCGCTTGAAGTGAAGGCTGAGGTACAGGATGGGCTGCGACAGGATGCCGGAGTCCCAGAGGAACAGGCTGATCAGAAGCCGTCCGAGGCGTCCGTTGCCATCCAGGAACGGGTGGATCGTCTCGAACTGCGCGTGAGCCAGTGCGACGCGAACGAGAGCGCCGAACTCCAGGTCCTGGCGGTGGAGAAAGGTTTCGAGATTCCCCATCGCGCCTCCAACCGCATGGGGCGGTGGTGGGACGAAGTGTGCATTGCCCGGCCTGGAGCCTCCGATCCAGTTCTGCGATCGGCGAAACTCCCCGGGGAGCTTGTCGCTGCCCCTGCCATGTGCAAGGAGATCCGCGTGCATCTCCAAAAGGAGCCGAGAAGAGAGCGGAAAGCCCTCGCGCAGTCGCTGCACGCCGTGCTCAAGCGCGGCCACATACCGCGATGTCTCAACGACATCCTGAATGGGAACACCTGGAGCCCCGGACATTTCGAAGAGCAAGAGATCCGACAGCGAGGATTGGGTACCTTCGACTTGAGATGAAAGCACTGCCTCTTTACGAACGTAGGCATAGAGCAGCAGGTCTGGCTGCGGCAGGAAGGACATGGCGCTGTCAAGGCGCCCCAAGGCCAAGAGCGCCTGTTCCAGCTGATCTTGCAGCGTCGGTCCCATGGTGATTGGCGGCGATGGTGGGAGTGGGAACGGGATGAATGCCCTGACCCTCTCCACTCCACCTGGCACAACTTCATAGAGGCCGCTGGGGCCACGGCGCAAGCGCGTCCCTCCTTATGCACAAACGTTTAATAGCAGCCTACGTTATTAAACGATTCGGCGCAAACGTTTAATAACGCGGGATGTTATCTCGAATCTCACGCCCTGGCGAGACAAACGTGAGCCATGGGTCCGTGTAGGGAACGTAGCCTCAAGACGAGGGCACCTTGCGCCTTCCCCGCGGCTGGCAGGGGCGGACCGGACGACGGTAGGTCGGGCGTCCTTTCGGTTTGCGGGCGTATGCCCGTGCCAGGTCGGCTCAACTGTACCCTGACAGCATGAGAAGGATGGCACGGACGAGGATCAAGCCCACCACGACGAGACCGAGACCCAGCAGAACGCCGAAGGCGATCGCCACCTTGCGGTAGCGCCGCGTGTGAAATCCTATACGCGTGCGTTCATAGGCGATTTCCTCACGCAGCGTCTTCACAAGCCACCACTCGTAGATCACGATCACGGCGAGAAGAGCGACGGTCGGCAGTACGAACACACGGCATGCCCCCATGCACATGGGTATGGCGGTGTACTTCTCCCCGAGTCGCCGCCGCACCCTCCATTTGGCCAGTCCGTCCCTCATTGGACGCAGGCGCTTCGGACACGTAGTCCAGGGACTCGCGAAGAGAGGCGGATGGTTGAGACAGCGCGTGCGATGTTGCCGGAGAGCCGCCTGAGCTGGCGCCAAGCACCTGATCCGGCGCCGCACGTTCTTCGCGACCGCGACGGAGGGTCCGAAATGCCCAGCCCGCACATCGTCTGGGCGAACTCCGAGACGAGTGGCCCAAACGTTCCGAGCCGCAGGTTCATCACGCGTACGTTCTCGCAAAACGGTGCACAGGAATGGCAGAGCCCATGCAGGACCGCTGACGCCGCCTGGCATTGCGATGGCGCACCACATCCTCTTTGCGGTTGCGTTGCGATCTGTCCAATATAGGGTTAAGAAGTGCGTACACCCAGCACGCACAATGAACCGCTGATCTATCAGCCCTCCCCACGCTGCAAAGGGGAATCCACTTGCGGGACGGCAACGTGCTCGATCTAGCCGAGGACCCGATGTCTTCTGCGAGCCGGCGGCTGCGCCGTCATGCCCTATCGGGTCGGGCGTCGCTGGAGGATGGGCAGTGTTGCGCGGGTGGGCGGTGCCCCGTTTGTGCGTATGTGGGCAAGTGCAGGACGCTGACGTATCTCAGGTAGATCCAGTCAGCGCGCTCCACCTTTTGCTCTTGGCCGCGACATCGGAGGGATGGTCTTGTCGGAGCTGCTCAGCGCACCTGCCCACGATCCTGAGCGGGTCGTGGCCGAAACCGAGAAGCCGTGGCAGGGCTTCATGCGGCGGTTCGCGCAGCGCCGCCTCGCGGTGTTCGGCCTCGTCCTCGTCGTGTTGATGGTCTCACTGGCAATCTTCGCGCCCTACCTTGCACCGCACAACCCGACGACCGAGTTTCCGAACGGGCTGAGCGCGGTGGGAGCGCCCTTGCCGCCGCAGTGGAGTTTCAAAGGCTTCTTCCTGGGCACCGACAACCTCGGCCGGGATGAACTGAGCCAGCTCTTGTACGGGGCCAGGATCTCGATGCAGGTGGGCGTCATGGGGACCCTCATCACCCTGATCATCGGCACGATCGTTGGCATCGTCGCAGGTTACGCCGGCGGTTGGCTCGACAACGTCCTGATGCGCTTCACCGATATCATGCTGGCCTTCCCCTTCATCCTTTTTGTCATCCTGCTCGACTCCGTCATTCCGAACCCCAGCGTGGCCACCGTCTACTCGGTGATCGGCGTGCTCGGCTGGGCGGGCGTGGCGCGCATCGCGCGCAGCGCCACCCTGTCGATCGCAAAGAACGAGTACGTCACTGCGGCGCGCTCGATCGGCGGCGGCCTGCCACGCATCTTGCTGCGCCACGTCCTGCCAAACGCCTTCTCCCCGATCCTCGTCTACGGCACGCTGCAAATCGCCAACTACATCCTCCTGGAGTCTGCGCTCAGCTTCCTCGGCGCGGGTGTCCCGGACCCGATCCCATCCTGGGGGAAGATGCTGAACGTCGGCTTCAAGTTCTTCCTGGTGGACCCGACACTCGTCGTCTGGCCCGGGATAATGCTCGTAATCGCCACCCTCGGCTTCAACCTAGTCGGGGATGGCCTCAACGACGCGTTGAATCCACGGGCCATTAGGCGGTGATGACCACAGCGACGCGACCCTATCCTCGTCCCGTGCTCAGGCAAGGAGGTAACCGGATGAAGAGTGTGCGGTCTCTTGGCGGCATCATCGCTGCTGCGAGCATCCTCCTGGCGCTGACCGGCGGCCCCGCCACCGCCAGCGCGAGCGGTGGTCAAAGCTCCGGCGTCTTCACCATGGACTTCGCCAGCGACTTCCCGACCCTCGACCCCGCCGTCGTGCAGGACGTCCAGTCCAACATCCCGATGGACGGCATCTACGATGGCCTGGTCACCTATGCGACCAACGGCAACACGGCCAAGATCATTCCGGATCTCGCCACCTGGACAGCATCGACCGACGGCCTCACCTACACCTTCCACCTCAAGCACGGCATCCGCTTCTCGAACGGCGATTCCCTGACCGCCCAGGACGTCGAGTACTCCATCAACCGTCTGACGTCGTGGGACGCCACCGGCGCGAACGGCCCGTCTCCGTTCGGCAGCGACTTCTCGGACATCGTGGGCTACAACCAGTGGTTCAACAATGGCAAGCAGCCCCCCGCGAGCGTCACGGGGCTTTCGGGCATCACCACCCCGGACCCCTACACGGTCGTGATCAAGCTCTCGGCCCCGCAAGCCTACTTCCTCAACGAGATGGCGCTGCCGAGCGCCTACATTGTCGACCCCAAGGTCACCCAGAAGTACGGGCCCAACCTCTACGCGCAGCACGCGGTCGGCACCGGGCCGTACAAACTCCTCTACTGGCACCAGAACAAGCAGATGGTGCTCGTGCCGAACCCATACTACCAGGGCACCCAGAAGGCGAAGCTGAACAAGATCATCTTCAACGTGAACGTACCGGCGGCGACCCAGTTCCTGCTCTTCGAGAAGGGACAGGTCGACATGATCTTCCAGCCCGACTCCTCCACCTACCTCGCTGCCCTGAACAACCCCAGTGTCGCGAAGACCTACATCAAGAACCAGACAAATGCCGTCTGGTACCTGGCCTACAACGTCACGAAGGCGCCCTTCAACAACGTCAAGGTGCGTCAGGCCGTCAACCTGGCGATTGACCGCCAGCAGATCCTCAAGCTCGTCAACGGGCGCGGCATCATCGAAACGCAGCTCCTGCCGCCCGCCATGCCGGCCTACGAGAGCTCCATGAAGGGCTACGCGTACAACCCGACCGAGGCAAAGAAGCTGCTTGCGCAAGCGGGATACCCCAAGGGCTTCACGATCACCTTGGCCTACACGTCTGCGCGGCCGTTTGTCGAGACCGTCATGCAGAACATCCAGGCGCAGCTCGCCAAGGTCGGCGTCAAGGTCAACCTGCACAACATCCCTGAGACCGGCACCTACTGGCCGTACACCATGGACAACTCGCAGAACTGGAACCTCTCCTGGACCGACTGGTGGCAGGACTACCCGGACCCCCAGGACTTCATGTTCAACCTCGGCAGCGGCCTCAGTTCCAATGAGACCGGCGGCTGGAAGAACACGCAGTTCGAGAACCTTGTCACCGAAGCCGACAACCTCCCCGCCTCGCAGAACGCGAAACGCTGGCAGCTCTACGACCAGGCCCAGCAGATCTGGTTCCAGCAGGCACCCTGGGTGCCGCTCTACTACCCGGTGTGGGATGCCATGGTGCAGCCGTGGGTCGAGCCGCACAACGTCAACGTCCTCCTGCACCCTGTCATCGGTCCGCAGATCCGCCTGTTCTCGGTGAAGAGCCACTAACGAACCTGATGGGGGCGGGCACCGGCTCATGCTGCAGTACATTGCGCGTCGACTGCTCTGGGCGCTTCTGGCCGTCCTGGGAATCAGCGCGATCACCTACGTCATCGCGTTCGGAATCCCATCCAACCCCGCCAAGATGATCGCCGGCCAGCACGCCACCGCTGCGACGGTGCACGCGGTCTACATGCAGATGCACCTGTATCTGCCCCTCTGGGAGCGCTTCCTCCTCTTCCTCTGGGGGATGCTGCACGGCAACTTCGGCTACTCATACGTCTACCACCGCCCTGTGCTGGACATGGTCGCCGCAGCGGCTCCCGCGACCATGATGCTGGCGCTGGCGGCCATCACGGCGGAGCTCCTGATCGGCATCCCCGTCGGCATCGTGTCGGCTGCCCGCAAGGGACGCCTAGCGGATTCCGTTTTGACCATCCTCACGCTCGTCGGCATCTCGATGCCCACCTACTGGGTCGGCATGATGCTGCTCCTCGGGTTCTCGTTCAAGCTTGGCTGGTTCCCGATGAACGGGTACTCGGCGCTCGGAGTCGTGCTGCCGGCCCTGTCGGTCGGGATTACAGGCTCCGCGTACTATGCGCGCATCCTGCGCTCCACGATGCTCGAGGTGATGCACCTCGACTACGTCCGCACGGCTCGCGCCAAGGGTCTTGGCGAATGGCGGGTACTGCTGCACCACACCGTCCGCAACGCCCTCATCCCCGTCGTCACGATGCTCGGCCTCGACTTCAGTAGCCTGCTCGGGGGCCTGATCGTGTCCGAGGTGATCTTCGGCTGGCCTGGGCTGGGTCTGTTGGCGAACCAGGCCATCGGCAGCCTCGACGAGGCAGTGATCGAAGGGGTCACCCTCTACGCAGCCATTGCGGTGGTCATCGTGAACCTCGCCGTAGACGTCGTCTACGCCTTCCTCGACCCGCGCATCACGTACTCCTGAGCCGGGCGCGCGAGGCCCGCCGAAAGACCCGCCGCACGACGCGGCGGGTCTTTCCCATGAGCCTCGATCGCTCGGGATGGAGCGGGGGCAGAACGGTGGCTAAGCTGCCACCACAGCGCTGCCGCCAAGGCGCAACCTTTGTATGTGTCGAGCCTTTTGCGCTGTGACCGTTTCGCGGCACGAACGGGCGCTCGCTGACGGGCTGGTGAAGGTCCTGCCACGTTTGCGGGCGATTCTCGGGCGTAGGCGCTACGAGAGCGAGGCGTTGTCGGCCGGGCAGGCACGTCAAAGCTGGTCGTGGCCGCCACGGCCCGGCCTGCATCAAGTGGCAGGTTCGACGTGTTCAGGCGACCAGGCTGCGGATCTTGCCCTTCTCGTGCTCACGGATGTGGCCGATCGCCATGGCCAGCATCACACAGAGCGCGAGGCCCACGCGCATCTTCATCTTGGCGAGGCCGCGGATGGTGTGCAGTTCAAACCCGAACGAGACATCGAGACGGCTGTTCACCCGCTCCACCGCCGTGCGCTCCTTGTAGAGTCGCTGCCAGACGTAGCTGGAGCGGTCGATCGGTGTGAAGATGCGCCGGTCGATCGCGAGCGGCACGCGCAGGCCCTTGGCGAGCGGACAGGTATCAAGGGCCCGGCACGTGATGCCGCTGTGGCGGGCCGGGCAGAGCTTCTTCAAGGTCATGCGGTCCTTCTCGAAACCGCCGTTGGCCATCCGATGCCTCGTGCCCGTCTCGGGCGCGTAGCAGTCGACGTTGCCGTGCAGGTCGTAAGTCGCGTTCGCATGGCCCGGCAGGAGCCGCGACGTCTCGCCATCCCGCCAGGAGTTGCGGATGTCGTGTCGATCACCGGCTTGATGCCGTACTGCTCAAAGAACGTCACCGTCAGATCGGTGTCGTCGTAACCCTTGTCCGCTGTGAGGCTCGCCATGCGCTCAAGCAGCCAGTGCCTGGCGCTCGTCCATCTGCTGCAGCAAGGCCTTGCCGCCGGGTAGGTCCACCGTACTGGCCTTGGTGACGGCGAAGGCGAGCGACAGATCGTACACCGTGTCCACCACGAGGTGCAGGCGGTAGCCGAACCAGCGGACGACCTTCTCCCACGCCGTACTGTCCTTGTGCTTACCCTTGTAGCTCTTCTTCCCGTAGTCCCCATCGGTGTCGCGTCGTCCGTCCGGGACATCGCTGCTCGCCTTGTGCTTGGCGAACGAGGGCAGTGCCTTGCCGTCGAGGGCACCGCGCTGCCCGAAGCCAGGCAGCAACGTTGCCAGTTCCGCAACCATCCGCTCGAACATGGCGTCGATCTCCTCACCATGCCGGACGACACCATGCAGGAAGCGGGTGTATGCAGCTGCCGATGGCACGCCGCTGAGCCCGCAGAGATAGCGAAGTTGGCCGTTGCGCCCCAATTCCCGCCGTAGGCTCTCGATGCTCGCATGCTGGAACACAATGCCCGCCAGCACCGAGTTCCAGATCGCCCGCACCGGATAATCGTCCCGGCCGTGCCCGCGCAGCACCTCAAGCCTCTCCACCAGCGGCCCGTCGGGCAGGTATTCAAGCGCTAAACGCAAGCGATCGAGATCGCCCAGGGCCTCACCTTGGTCCCACGCAAAGAGCGGAAGTTGTGGTATGATGGCCATGCAAGTGAGTCCTTCCTTCGGTAGATTTGGTTGTCTTAGCAACTCCCATTCTACCAGATGGCCTCACTTGTGTCTTTATTGCAGGACCTATATGCAGACCCAAGAGATCAAGGGCATGGGGTGAATCTCATGATCCACCCCATGCCCTCGCTGCAAAACGCCTGCATTCTGCTACCTTACTGGGGTAAACAACTTCTTGCCCTATTCGCCAGCCCGCTCCCCGAGCGGATCTCACGACAACGGAATTACCTCGTGTCAAGGGATTCGCCCATCAGACCGGCAAGACCTACCCTCCTGCCTTTCGAGACGCTGCGCAAGGGGGCCGGGGCGTCCGGCACGATCGAAAGGTCCGCGCTCAGCAGGCGGATGACAGTGGCCGTGAGCCGCAGGCCAATCACATCACTCACTGCGCGCGGATCTCCTTGCCATTCTGCGCCGGCTACGAGCCGCGGCGGGCCTTTCTGGACGTTCCGCAACCGACAGGGCGCGAACCTCTCTGAGGTCTACGTGCGTCGGCTTGTGAGCGACCTGGCGCATCAAGCCGGGATTCGCAAGACGGTGACGCCGCACGTTCTGAGGCACTCCTTCGCCACGCTGATGTTGAACGGAGCCGACCTGCTACGCGTCAAGGAGGACCTCGGCAACGGTTCCCTCTCGACCACGGAACGCTACCTGCACGCAGCCAAGAACCTGGAGCAGGGGAGCGCAGACTTCCTGCCGTTCGCGGTGTAGAAGATCAGCGAGCCAGATAAGAAGATCGGCACGGGTGGCGCCAACGCGCTGCCCGTGCTTCTTTCTCCGGACGTTTTTTGAAGAGTCGGTCTCTGATGCGGCTTTAAGTATAGATGGCCTGAAAAGAGGGCGGAAATGCCGTGGATTTAGGCATTCCCTTTGTAGGTAGAAGGAGTGGTCACTCTCTACGCCACAGCCTCGTGCAGAAGGGAGGTGCGAAAGTGCATCTCATAACCCAGATCGCTCTAGGTATCATTGCCTCGCTGATCGCCGGATGCCTCATCTTGGGCTTCGAGATCCTAACCGGACTCGTGCATTGAGGAGGAGGAGGTGGCGGCCGATGCGTCACCGAAACTTGGCCACGAGGAGCTTGCCTCCTTGCGAACTCGCCCCCCGCCGCCTTCCAGCGGCCAGTCCGTCGCAAGACGGAACGACGGGGGGTGGTGCATCTGGCCATACACCTGGTCCTGTCCGTGAAGGTCGCCTTGGCGACAATCGCGTTCGCGGGTACTGTGGTCGCGGCAAGGTCCCGAGCAAAACGAAAGTAGCCCGTTCGTGGCGGGCTACCTAGCCGGGAAAACCTAGACAGATCACTCTGCGACGGGTCGGACCGCTGGCAACTGGGAGCGTTCTTCTTTGCGGGAGGCGCTCCCGGTTGTTCTATGCGGAAAACCGCCTTACTACACACACAGTACCTACCACCGGCCTTGTATGTCAACCGGACGACTTGACTCACAATTAAAGTACTCGAAACTGAGTCGTTGCCTCAGAAACAAAAGGTACTCGAAGGGAGGGTTGTCCCCATGGCGCGAAGTCACGTTCCAGACCTGTCCCGGAGGGAGGTGCTGGACGTGCCCCTCCTGTTCAAGGAACGCCAGGTGGTCTGCGTTGCTCGTGATGACCACGTCTGCTGCATGGTCCCGGCGTGTACCTGCGGTGGCGGCCGCCCAGTCCCTTCACAATAGTCTCCGCGACAAATTCGGCCAACACCGCCTGGGAGACGATCGGGGCAGAGAACAGCCCGGAGTTGACGAGCAGCTGGCACTGCATGTTGGCCCTGCATGGTCATCCTCTCGACAGACCTCGCCATTCGACCTTGTCGCCCGCGGGGATGTACATGCCGCGTCCGGACCGGGTGCGGCATAGAATCCCCGAAGGGGGGGTGGCACGTTCATGGCCGAGATGGATCCTGGCGGTCCGTCCGACGTCGAGTTGGAGCAGGCATGCGAGGTCATCATCAGCCGGCGCGTATCCGCCTTGGGATGCCGCAACTGATGGCGGGTGCTGGACTGCGACCCCGAGCTGGTCCATGGAGCCATTCGTGCGTGGGCGAACCACACTCGACCCCTCTCAGATATTGCAGACGACCTCAGGAGGGCTTTGGGGGAGGGGTAGTACATGCGGGTGGCACTGTACTGCCGAATCTCCACGGATGAGGACCTGCAACGATACTCGCTTTTGAACCAGGAGGCGTCGTTACGCCGGTACGCCGAAGAACGGGGCTGGGAGATCTCCGGCGTCTTCGTGGATCGGGTCAGTGGCAGCAAGGACAAGCGTCCAGGCCTCAGCCGCATTCTCGAGTCGCTGTCGATCGGGGACGCCGACGCGGTAGTGGTCACGGAGCAAGATCGGCTGAGCCGTCTGGACGAGATCCCGTGGGCCCTCCTCAAGCAAACCTTTCGGGACTCCGGGGCGCGGTTCTTTACCCTGTCGGGCGAAGTGGATTTCCACAACGAGGACGACGAGTTCTCGGCCGACATCATGGCGCTCATCGACCGCCGGCGGCGCAAGACCATCGTGAGACAGATGGTTCGCGGCCGGGCGGGAGCGGCCAAGAGAGGGGAGTGGCTAGGACGCCTTCCCTTCGGATACCGCAGGAGTCCCGAAACAAAGCATCTTGAGCCTCATCCTGCCGAGTCCCAGATGGTTCGGCAGATCTTTCAGCACTTCAGCCAACAGAAGATGGGCAGCATGCGCCTAGCGGCCCTGATGCGGGACCTCATTCCGACAAGACGTGTCGACCAGGCGTTCATCATTCATGTGTTGCGCAACCCGGTATACAGAGGCGACCTGGTGATGGAGGTCGGTGGGGAAAGCATATGCGTCGAAGGGGCACATGAGCCGATCGTCAGCCGGGATCTCTGGGAGACATGCAACCAGCTAATGAACAGGAGGAGCGCCGAGAACAAGAAGTCCAGGATCGAGAGCACCGTCGGGCTCGTTGCCGGCATGGTCTACTGCGCCGACTGCGGGCAGATCCTGTCGCCCACCACGGCCACGAAACGGGTAGGAGATGAGCTGTTTCGCTACCACTACTACCGGCACGTTCGCCAGCACCGGGACAAGGAGTTGCCTGACGGACGCCTTTGCCGTGCGGCGCATCGGGCCGAACAGGTAGACGCGAACGTCCGAGCCCAACTGACCCGCATTGCCACCTCGCCGGCCGCAAGGCGCCAGCTGCTCCGCCGCCTGGGGGACAGCAAGGAGGCAGAGCAGCTCGAAGCGAGGCAGCGGGAATTCAGTGATCAGATTGCGTCCTTGCGCCGAAAGCAGGAGCGACTCCTGCAGCTCTTCCTCTCGGGGGACTGGGATCGGAGCCGCCTCAACGCGGAGAAGAGAAACCTGGATCGCAGCATCGCGACCCTCGAAGGTGAGCTGAGCGATGTGCAGGGGAAGCTGCGGCTCGCCCGGGTGGGCGTCTTCAGCCTCGATCTGCTCGCGGAGACGTTCGCGGTGGCGGCGGACATGGCGAGCCTATCCTTCAGCGACCAGCAAACGGTCGTGCGCGGGCTCGTCGACCGTGTGGAGATCCAGGGCGACGGGCGGGTGAAGGTGATCGCCAAGGTGTCCGTGGCCGCACCTGAGGCAACTGCGACGCAGTTTGTACACCGTGGCACTGGAGCAGGATAATCCGAATGTCAAACCGAACTCGGTGGCCGCCGATCTGAGCCGGGTTGCCGACACCGTCGTCGCCGCTCTGGAACATCGGCAGCTCCAGCCTCTCCTTATCGGACGCTGACTTGGACGGAGGATCGCCTTGCAAAGCGTTAATATCGTGATCGTCGGGGCCGCCGGACTGGTCGGCCAGGAGATTGCCGGGGTTCTCGCCGAGCACACAAGTGCGTTGCCCGTGGGAGAGATCCGCCTCGTCGCGAGCGACCGGTCGGCAGGACACGAGCTCGTTGCGCTCGGTCGCCGCCTCACCGTCGAGGCCATTTCCGTCGAGAGTTTCCGCGACATGGACTTCGCGTTCTTCGCCGCTCCCAACGACGTGTCGGCGCATTATGCCCCGATCGCCGCGCAGGCGGGGGCGGTCGCCATCGACAAGTCGAGCCACTTCCGCATGCAGGGCGGCATCCCCCTGGTCGTGCCCGAGGTGAACTTCGACCACATCGGAGCCGACGACCGCATCATCGCGAGCCCCAACTGCTCGACCATCCAGCTCGTCATGGCCCTCGGGCCGCTCGATCGCGCGTTCGGGATCACACGGGTCATCGTCAGCACCTACCAGTCTGTCTCAGGCAGCGGCCGCGAGGCGCTCGACGGCCTCGAGGCCGAGACGAGGGCGTGGGCGGCGGGAGAGGCGACTGAGCCGAGGGCTTATCGCGACCCGATCGCCTTCAACGTGCTGGCGCAGTGCGACGCGTTCCAGTCGGACGGCTTCACCAAGGAAGAACTGAAACTGCGCCAGGAGACGCGCAAGATTCTGGGCAGGCCCGACCTCCCGCTCGCCGCGACCGCGGTGCGTGTTCCGGTCCGAGTCGGGCACGCGGAAGCGGTCAGCGTGGAGTTCGCGCGCAAGGTGAGTCCCGAAGAGGCCCGGGAACTTTTGCGAGGCCAGCGCGGGGTGCGCATCGTGGACGATCCGGCGGCGGAGATCTACCCGACGCCGCTCGCGGCGGCCGGCCAGGATGACGTGCTCGTGGGCAGGATGCGCCAGGATCCCGATCGTGACGATACGCTGCACTTCTTCGTTGTTGCCGACAACCTGCGCAAGGGCGCGGCGACCAACGCCGTGCAGATCGCGGAGGCGTTATGGCTGAAAAGGAACTGATCGTCCAGAAGTTTGGCGGCACCTCCGTCGTGGACTACGAGCATCGCGCGCGGGTCGCGCAAATCGTGCAGTCCGCCGTGCAGGAGGGCCTGCGCAGTGTCGTCGTCGTATCGGCGCCCGGCAGACTCGGCGATGCCTACGCCACCGACACCCTGCTGCAGCTGGTGGAAAACGAGGGGGCCAAGGTTCCCGCGCGCGAAACCGATCTCCTTCTGGCTTGCGGCGAGATCATCTCCGCCGTGGTGATGGCTGGACATCTGCGCAAAGAGGGCGTGCCCGCCCGTGCGCTGACGGGCCCTCAGGCAGGCATCGAGACGGACGGCCGCTTCGGAGACGCCAAGATCCTGCGGGTGGACCCCGGGCCGCTCAGCGCTGTGCTGGACGAGGGGCTGGTGCCTGTGGTGGCCGGCTTCCAGGGCAGGACGCCACAGGGCGAGATCGCGACGCTCGGCCGCGGCGGGTCGGATACGTCCGCAGCTGCGATCGGTGCGGCCTTGGGCGCAGACTATGTCGACATCTACACGGACGTCGACGGCGTCAAGACGGCTGATCCGCGCATTGTGCCCGAGGCCAGGACGATCAGTGCCCTCGATTACGATGAACTCTTCCAGATGGCACAGGCTGGCGCCAAGGTTGTGCATCCGCGCGCGGTCGAGGTGGCCCGCCAGGCCCGTGTGCCCCTGCGCGTCCGCTCGACGGTGGGGGATGAGGCCGGCACCGTCATCGGCGGAGCGCGCCTGCAGGACCTGTGGCATGCGCGCAGGCCGGAGAACACCGTCGTCGGCGTCACAGACCGTTCGGATATCGGCGAAGTCATCGTGGCAACACCGAAGGGTAGCGAGCGCACCGCCATCGAGGCGAAGATCTTTCAGGTTCTGGCCTCGCATGGCATCTCGGCCGACATGATCTCGGTCTCGCCGGGCCGTGTGGCGTTCATCGTCGCGCAGACGCAGCTTGCCGATGCCGGCCGGCTGGTCGGCGGTCTCGGACTGCCGGTCGAGACGCGGGACGACGTCGCCAAGGTGGCGATCATCGGCTCGGCCATCGCGGGGCTGCCAGGCGTGATGGCAACCCTGATGGAAGGGCTCCTCGCGGCGGGTGTCGAGATCCTTGAAACGTCGGACTCCCACTCCTCGATCGCTTGTCTTGTCCCCGAAGGGCGTCGCATCGACGCGGTGCGCACCCTGCACCGCCAGTTCCATCTTTCCTGACCGACTGCGGAAGGAGGCATCAGGATGCCGACAGGAAGGCTCTTGACGGCCATGGCCACGCCATTCGACCAGGATCTCGCCGTGGATCTCCGTAAGGTGAAGACCCTGGCCCTGCAGCTTGTGGAAGACGCGTCGGACGGCATCGTCGTGGCCGGTACGACCGGCGAGTCGCCAACCCTGAGCGAACGTGAGAAGCTCGATCTCTTCACGGCGGTCGTGGATGCGGTCGGCGACAGGGCAGACGTCTGGGCGAACACCGGCAACTATGACACGCGAACATCGATCGCGCTCAGCCGCGAGGCCGAGAAGCTGGGCGTCCATGGGGTCATGCTGGTGGTCCCCTATTACAACAGGCCGCCGCAGGAAGGGCTTTACCACCACTTCCGCGCCATCGCCGAGGCGATCGAGGTGCCGGCGATGCTCTATAATGTGCCGTCGCGCACGGGACAGAACATGACGGCCGATACGGTGCTCCGCCTTCAGGCGGACTGCCCGAACATCGTGGCCGTCAAGGAGGCGTCGGGCAACTTCGAGCAGGCGGCCGAGATCGTCAAGGGTTCGCGCCAGGACTTTGCGCTCTACTCCGGTGACGACAAGGCGACACTGCCGCTCCTCTCCATCGGCGGCATGGGTGTGGTGTCGGTGGCGTCGCACCTCGTTGGCGCACGCATCCGGCGCATGATGGATGCATACCTCACAGGCCAGGTGCGGGTGGCACAGGAACTGCACCTTTCGCTCCTGCCGCTCTTCACCGGGCTCTTCGTCACGTCGAGCCCAATCCCGCTCAAGTGGGCTATGAAGGCGGTGGGACGCGACATCGGCGGCGTCAGGCCGCCTCTTGGCCCTCCGAGTGCATCCGAGGAGGCGTTCCTGCACAGCCTTCTCCATGATCAGGGCCTCAGGTGATAGCCGACGCGGCAGGTTCGGTTGCGGCGGTTGGGTCCAGCGGCTATACTGAATCCCAGATACTTGTGTACGGACCTGCGCTGAGGGCATGCGAAGCTGCCGCGGGGTCGCCAGGACGTCGGGCGACAAGCCGGGGCAGCGGGGCGCTGATGTGCGCCCTTGTTTGCCATAGGCGCTTGCATTGACCGCGCTCGCGGGAGCGCGCGTCCAGGCCTGCGCACGTGGGAGGTAAAATCAGTTTGACGGGACCCGCAAGGCGCGCTCCTACGAGATCGCGCGTCGCAGAGAAGGGCAAGCTCCATGTCATTCCGCTCGGCGGAATCGGCGAAATCGGCAAGAACATGTATGCGTACGAGTACCAGGGCGAGATCATCGTCGTCGACTGTGGCCTGATGTTTCCGGAGGACGAGATGTACGGCGTCGATCTCGTCATCCCCGACATCAGCTTCCTCTTGGAGCATCGCGACCAGGTGCTGGGAATCTTCCTCACCCACGGCCACGAGGACCACATCGGCGGCCTGCCGTTCGTGCTGAAGCAGCTGCAGGTGCCCATCTTCGCGACCAAGCTCACGCTCGGCATGATCCGCGGCAAGCTCGAGGAGCACGGCATGGTGGCCCACGAGCACTCGCGCGAGATCCAGCCGGGCGATACGCTGCACCTCGGACCGTTCCACGTCGAGGCGTTCCGCGTCAACCACTCTATCCCTGACGCGGTGGGCTTCGCGATCCACACGCCGATCGGCACGGTCGTGCACACGGGCGACTTCAAGTTCGACCAGACGCCGGTGGACGGCGAGGTCGCGGATTTCCACCGTCTCGCGGAGCTCGGCCACCAAGGCGTGCTCGCGCTCTTCTCCGATTCCACCAACGCGGAACGTCCAGGCTACACGGGATCGGAGCGCCAGGTCGGCAAGGCCCTCGACGAGGTGATCGCCGGCGCGAAGCAGCGCGTCCTGGTGGCATCGTTCGCCAGCAACGTCCACCGCATCCAGCAGGTGATGAACGCGGCGGAGAAGAACGGGCGCAAGCTCGCCGTCGTCGGTCGGAGCATGGAGAACGTAGTGCGGATCGCCCTCGAACTCGGTTACCTCAAGGCGTCCGAGGGCACTTTGATCGAGATCGACGACATCAGCCGCTTCCCGGCAAACCAGATCGTCATCATGACGACCGGATCGCAGGGCGAGCCGATGGCGGCGCTTTCGCGCATGGCCGCGTCGGAGCACAAGAAGGTCGAGATCCTGCCCGGCGACACCGTGATCATCGCGGCTACGCCGGTACCGGGCAACGAGAAGTCGGTCAGCCGGACCATCAACAACCTCTACCGGCGCGGCGCCGAGGTCGTCTACTCCTCGCACATGGGCGTGCACGTCTCGGGCCACGCGAGCCAGGAAGAGCTCAAGCTGATGATCACGCTCGTGCAGCCGCGCTTCTTCTGCCCGATGCACGGGGAATATCGTATGCTGATCACGAACGCTCGGCTGGCTGAGGCGGTCGGCGTGCCCAAGCCCAACATCCTGATCGGCGAGATCGGTTCGGTCTACGAGTTCACCGAAGGAACCGCCGCCATCGTCGGCAAGGTCAATTCGGGGTCCGTGTTCGTCGATGGGCTCGGTGTCGGCGATGTGGGGAACATCGTGCTGCGCGATCGCAAGCTGCTTGCCGAGGACGGCGTGATTGTCGTCGTCGTGGCCATCGATCGCGAGTCGCAGACGGTGATCTCCGGGCCCGACATCGTCTCGCGCGGGTTTGTCTACGTGCGCGAGTCGGACCAGCTCATCGAGGATGCCAAGCAGAGAATCCGCGAGGCGCTGGAGATGGCGGACAGCCGCCGCATGGGCGACTGGTCGGCGATCAAGTCGCTGGTGCGCGACACACTGGGGCGGTTCGTCTTCGAGCGGACCCGCCGCAGGCCCATGATCCTGCCCATCGTCATGGAGATCTGAGCATGTCCCGTCGTGCGCAGGCCGGCCTAGCCGTCCTGTTCGCGAACCTGGTCTGGTCCACCACCTATCCTGTCTCGCAACTCGCGCTGTCGATCGGCGCAGGACGCCTTGCCGCCCTGCGCTTCCTCATTTCCGGCGTCATCGCCCTGCCGCTGCTCTGGGGACAGAGCCTGCCGCGTGGACGCATGCTCCTGGCGGCGGTCGGGCTCGGCCTGCTGGGCTTCAGCGTCGCCTTTTTGCTGCAAATTGAGGGCATCCGCCTTGCCGGGGCGTCGCTTGCCGCCATCTCGATTGCCCTCGAGCCTCTGGCCACGGTGATCGTCGCGCGGCTCTGGCTCAAGGAGCCTCTGCCGCGTCTCGCGCCTGTTGGCTTCCTCGTCGCCACGGTAGGCACATGGCTCCTGGCGGGGGCTCCGCGGCCGGGCCACGACGCGAATCTCCCGGGTATTCTCCTGCTCGTCGCAGCGGCGGCGTGCTTCGGCTTCTACAATGTGTTTTCGAAGCCCGTCACGGAACAGGTGGGCGAGCTGCCCTTGACCGTCATCGGTGCCCTCGCGGCCGGCGTCGCATTCCTGCCGTGGCTTTGGTTCGGCCCTCCGGTCGTCAGCATGCCGCGCGCTGATGTGCTTTGGGCGGTCTATCTGGCCGTGGGGCCGACCCTTCTGGGCTACTTTCTCTGGTTCTACGCGGTGCGGCGCGCCGAAGTCGGATTCGCGGCGCTCTTTCTCTATGTCCAGCCGGTCGTGGGGGCGCTGCTCAGCTGGCTTTGGCTTGGCCAGGGATTGACGCCGCTCGAGATCGTCGGCGGCGTCGCCGTGCTCGCGGCGGTCTATCTCGGCGTGCGGCCGGAGCGTGTCATCGAACGCACGTGAAGCGCGTGCGGGCATGCTAGTGGGCGAGGAGGAACGCCCAGGTGACGAAGCCCGCCGAGGACTCCGAGGAGGCCAAAGAGGCCGCGCGTGCCCAAGACAACATTACGTCGCTGGGCACGTCCGACGTGCCCAGGGCCCGCAGTCCGATCCACTGCCTGACGGTGATCGGCCAGGTGGAGGGGCATATCCTTCTGCCGAGCCAGAACAAGACGACGAAGTACGAGCACGTGATCCCGCAACTCGTGGCCATCGAGGAGGATCCTGACGTCAAGGGACTTCTCATTGTGCTGAATACGGTGGGCGGCGACGTCGAGGCAGGGCTCGCCATCGCCGAGCTGATCGCCGGGCTCAGCAAGCCTACGGTGAGCCTGGTGCTTGGCGGCGGACACTCGATCGGCGTGCCGATCGCCGTCGCTGCGGACTGCGCCTACATCGCGCCGACGGCGACGATGACCGTGCACCCACTGCGACTGAACGGCCAGGTGATCGGCGTACCGCAGACGTACGAGTACATCGATCGCATGCAGGACCGCGTCATCCGCTTCATCGCGCGTCATTCGCGAATCGGCGAGGCGCACCTCAAGGAGCTCATGCTGCGCACAGGGGAATTGGCGCGCGATGTGGGCACGGTGCTCGTAGGCCAGGAGGCTGTTCGCGAGGGCATCATCGACCGGGTGGGCACCCTGCAGGATGCCATGGCGGAGGTGGGGCGCCGCATCCGCGAGCGAGAGACAGGGGGTGGGACAATTGATGTGGACGATCGTGGCTCCGGAGATCATCTGGCAGCAGCTGTCGGAGGAGAGCGTGAGGGTGCGTACGCACCAGCAGGGCTTCGTCGTCGTCCGCGCAAGTCGCGATGGTGACGAGGTGCTGGAACGCCTGATCGCGACCGATCCCCAACTCTACCTCGATCCCGCGCTTCAGCCGGGGGGGCCGCCGCCAGGCCCCTGACCGGGAGGAAAGGGACCGCCGGCGCCAGAAACTCCTCCTGAGAGGGAGGCCGAAGCGTTGCTCGACGTGCACCATTTCTCTGTGCCCCTTTCCGACGGTCGGGAACTCGAGGTCTTCGAGGCCGGCGAGCGGGATTGGCCGCTCGTGCTGATCCACAATGGTACGCCCACCGGCGGCGGTCTATTGACGATGCATATCGTCGACGCTGAAGCCCGTCACCTGCGCCTTGCGAGCTACAGCCGTCCAGGCTACGGCGGATCGACCAGGTTGCCGGGGCGCAGCGTCGCCCAGGCTGCAGCTGACGCCCTATCGATCGCCGACCATCTCGGCGCCGAGCGCTTCGCCACGTGGGGCATTTCAGGCGGCGGACCGCACGCCCTGGCCTGTGCCGCCCTTCTGCCCGACCGCGTCGTCGCGGCTGCATCGCTGGCCGCCGTCGCGCCCCATGAGCTGCTCGAGAACGATTTCCTCGTGGGCATGGGCCAGGAGAACATCGATGAGTTCTCCGCGGCCCTGGCTGGCGAGACAGCCCTGACAGCCCACATCGCGGCAGCGAACGAGGGGATGCGCGAAGCCGGCGTCGCGGAGGCGGTCGAGGCCATGCGCTCGCTCTTGAGCCCCGAGGATCTTGCGGTCTTCACGGGGGAGTTCGGGCAAGAGCTGGTGCAGACGATGCGAGATGGACTCGCACCCGGCTTCTACGGCTGGCTGGATGACGACCTCGCCTTCGTGCGTCCCTGGGGGTTTGACCTGCAGGACATCCGGGTACCGCTGCAGATCTGGCAGGGCAGGCGCGATCTCATGGTGCCGTACGAGCACGGGCGACGCATCGCGCAGGCTCTGCCCGATGCGCAGCGCCACCTCTCGGAGGTGGACGGGCATCTGACGCTCTACGCCCGCCGCGTGCCAGAGGTGCACGCCTGGATCGCGCAGCACTTCTGATCGCTCAGTTCTTGTGATGTATGGGAAGCAGGGAGGATCATAGAGAGGTAAGGTCTGCCCACCCATAACCCAGTTCGTCCAGCTCAGTTCCACCTATTTCGGTGGTCTTATGGTTGACGAGTCGCCCACCCAGCGCTTCGTAGAAATGGCGAGACCCGTTGGCTGCGAGGACCCAAACGAGCATCGATTTGAACCCGCCGGCGCGAAGGTCCGCAGCTAAAGCTCGGACCAGGCCGCTGCCCAAGCGCTGACCCTGGTGACCGGCGAGAACATAGATCGCGTACAATTCGCTGTCGAATGACGAAGTCTTGCCTCCACTACGTATGGCGCCGCCAACAACAAAGCCCACGATACGTCCATCAGACTCGGCGACATGGACGAACTTTTGCTCTCCCGAAGAAAGAGTGCCCTCATTCGCCAAGATGCCGCGCCATCGCTGCTCACGCGAGTCATATGATAAAGAATCCAAGTACGGTTGCGGAACGATGCCTCGGTACGTTGTTCGCCATGTGTCAACTAGGACTTCGGCAATGCCACGGGCATCCTGCAGTAGACCGCGACGAACCAGCGCTGTATTTATGTCCATCCCCCGGAGCCAAAAATACGCCAGATCGTTTCAAGACTCAAGGTTCTAGCCCTACACATCGCCTGAACAGGGACTTTCGGATCCGTGCATCGAGTCTCCCTGGCAGGAACCGCGCCCGGCCAGGACGAAGGCGCAGCTGTTCCAACGCAGGGAGGCGTTTTTGCGTGCCAAAGGGGCCTGTGACCGCCCGGGACATCTTGCGCATCCGCCTTGGCTCCAACGTGGAGATCGCTCCGGACGGGGAGCTTGTCGTCTTCGAAGAGGTCCGCCAGGACGAGGAGAGCAACGAGACCCGCAGCCGCATCCGGGGACTGAGGCCGGGCCAGGAGCCTCGGGACCTCACGTCGGGAGAACGTGACCGTCAGCCGCACTTCTCTCCGGACGGCTCGCGACTGGCCTTCCTGCGCAAGGGCCGGCAGGAGCCGCAGATCTGGATCCTGCCGATGGCCGGCGGCGAGGCGTGGCAGCTGACCTCGGTGGCCGGCGGCGTATCCGAATTCTGCTGGTCGCCCGACGGGGACGTTATCGCCTTTACGACGCCGCTCGGCCCTGAGGGCATCAAGGCCGAGCCCCGCCCGGAGGAGAAGGATCCGCAGAGTCGCTTCACGGCCGACGTCAAGGTGATCGAGGAACTTGCGCACAAGCTGGACGGCGAAGGCTACTTCAAGGACCCGCCATGCCTTTGCACGATCGAGGCGCGGCAGGACGCGGAGCCGGTCGCGCTCACTGCGCCCCCCTATCGTGTGCATGACGTGGGCTTCGCGGCCGACGGCAGGTCCATCTACTTCCTCTCACGCCGCGGCGAGGACTATGACCGGGAGCTCTTCGACCTCCTCCTCTACCGCATCGCGGTCGAGGGAGGCGAGGTGACGGAGATCGCCCCTCCAGGCACGGAGGGATTCGCCGCAGGCAAGGACCGCCTTGCGATCGCCGTGAGCGATCCCAAGGAGATGGGCTACGACAATGCGAGGCTACTCGTCGCGAATCTCGACGGAGGCCCAAGACACTCCCCAGCACCGGACTTCGACCGGACGCTCGGCAACGCTGCGATCACCGACGTGCCGGCCACCGGCTTCACGGGTCTCAGCTGGGCGGAGGGTGACGAGGCGGTCTATGGCATCTACAGCGACGAGGGCACGTGTCAGCTTGGACTCTTCCACCTCGACGGACGTGTGGAGCCTTTGACCGAGGGACGCCATGTGGTCTACGGCTATAGTGTCGCGCGTGAGGGCGGGCGCATCGCGCTGCTCATCTCGAGCCTCGGGGACCCGGGCAATGTCTACCTGCTGGACCAGGGACGCCTCACGCGCCTCACAGACCTGAACCGGGACTTCTTCGCGGAATTCGAGCTCGCCGAGACCGAGTTCTTCCAGGCGGAGGACGCGGACGGGCACAAGGTCGACACCTGGGTCGTGCCGCCGCTCACGCCGCCCGGGTCCGGCAAGGCGCCGACGGTCCTGATGATCCACGGCGGACCGATGAGCATGTATGCGCACACGTACTTCTTCGAGTTCCAGCTGCTCGCGGCACAGGGCTTCGGGGTCGTCTACACGAACCCGCGCGGCAGCCAGGGCTACGGCTTCCAATTCTGTCAGGCCATCCAGCGGGAGTGGGGCAATCTCGATCTCAAGGACATCTATCTCGGACTCGACGCCGCCATCGCCCGCTATCCCTTCATCGACCCGGACTGCCTCGGAGTAGGCGGAGGCTCCTACGGCGGCTACATGACGAACTGGATCATCGGTCACACCGATCGCTTCAGAGCCGCCGTCAGCGGACGCTCGGTGGTGGACTGGCGCGCGATGGTGGGTAGCGGCGACGGCGGCTGGAGCTGGGTGGATCGCGCAGGCGGCGTACCGCCGTGGCGGGATGACAGCTGGTATCGCCAGCAGAGTCCGATCACCTATGTCGACCATATCGTCACCCCGCTCCTGATCGAGAACCAGGAGGGCGACCTGCGTTGCCCGATCGAGCAGGGCATGATGCTCTACTCGGCCGTGAAGTGGCTGGGCAAGGCACCTGTGCGCTTTGTGCGCTACCCCGACGAGTTCCACGGCATGAACCGCAGCGGCAAGCCGTGGCACAGGGTACACCGCCTGGAGGAGATCGTGCGCTGGTACCAGCTCTACCTCTGCCCTGAGGGACGCTGAGTTCCGGGTTGTCGAAACCGTAACCTGACCTTCCCAAGCCCATAATGGACTCTGGAGTGACCCCGGTTTAGTGGACAGGTCGGGGGATTGGCTACGAAGCGCGTGATTGGCGATCAGACATGGTTCATGGCATAGAGGCGATGCTCGTGCGTCAGGCCGTGCGCGCTGCCGGATCGAGCCTCCGCAGAAGGGCGATGGGCGTCTGCTCGTGCCCCTGGCCAAGCGGATTGTCGTAGAGCAGCTGGCGGACGAGTTCCTGGTCTACATCCTCCGTTGCGCCGAGGACGTTCACCGAGATGTCGTTCGCGTCGATGATGGCGACGCCGATTCCTTCACCAAGCGCTTGGGCGAGTTCTCGCGCGACGCCCTGAGGGTTCAGGGGCGCCAGCTTGGCATGCGTGTTGTAGGGGGGGATCGTGCCGCGCGTCGGACCGTCGATAGCCGATGCCTGCGGGCCGAGGATGTCGTAGAAGACGCCCTTGCGGCCGAAGACGCGTGCGACAGCCGCGGCCGCCGCTGCAAACAGGATGCGTGCGGCCCCGACCTCCCGCACCGCGAGTTCCATCGTTTCCGGTATGCCCAGCCCGATGCCGTGCGGCGTCTTGCGGACGAAGCGGGTGAGCAGCCGCGCGAGGGGGCGCGGGCGGATCTCGGCGACGGGGTAGGAGCGGCCCTGGCTGATCGCGACGATCTTCTCGCTCACGGCGATGACATCGCCCGGCTTGAGATCGCCCGATATCGCCTCCTGCACGATCGCCAGGAGGTCGTCGCCCTTTTTGACGAGCGGGGTCTTGACCGGGGCGCGCAGGAAGGCGCGTCCATCCGCCTGCGCGAAGAGGTGGCGGCCCCAGTTCGGCGTGTACCGAGCGAGCGCCGCCCTGGCGTCATCGCCGCCCGTGGCCGCGAACTGCCGGTCCCCGACCTCCGTGAAGTGTGTGCCTGCGGTGGTGGAGCGGCCGCCGCCCTCGAAGAAGACGCGAAGCCAAAGCTCCATGTTGATCACCCGCCAGAATAGGAGGCTCGACGGTGAGCGGCCCTGTGCGGCGTCGCGAAAGGCCCGGGCGACGCGCTCGCCCTGCCAGTATGGCCGGCTTTGGAAGAGCGGCGAGCGGAACAGGCTTTCGAACACGGCCCGGCGCGCGAAGAGCCAGCGCGACTCGGGTGTCGTGAAGCCCACTTTCCAGCGCCGTAGGCGGATCTTGTCCGGCAGCAGGCTCTGCATAGACTGGCGCAGGATGATGCGGCTCCAGCCGTCGCGGATGATCTCTGATTCGGGCAGCCCGAGGATTGCCTCCACGAGTTCCTGGTCGAGGTAGGGCACGCGCGACTCGATCGAGTGGGCCATCGAGTTGCGGTCCTCGTAGCGCAGGAGAGCAGGCAAGCTGTAGGTGGTGAGGTCCTGCCGCAGCCGCTCCTTGAGGTCGTCGTCGGGCCGGGTGTCCGGGGCTGGCTGGTGGGCTCGCAGGAAATCCTCGTGCAGCAGGGAGCGGGCAGGGATCGCCCGGCGCCGTTCGCGCAGCGTGCGTCGCACGACCGGCCAGATCACGTCCCGGGCCAGAGCGGCCTCACGCAGGAACGTGGCGATCTTGCGCTCACGCCACAGCTGGCGGAGGTAGACCATCTGGTAGGGCACGTAGCCTGCAAGAAGCTCGTCGCCGCCCTGACCGTCCAGAACAACCTTGACCTGATCCTTGGCGATGCGCATCACGCACCACTGGGCGTAAGGGCCCGTGCTGACGACGGGTTCGTCAAGATGCCACACCATGTCTTCCATCTCGTCGACGAACTGCTTCGAGTTCGGACTCGTGTACGTGGTGTCGGCGCCTGTCCTCTCGATCGCCGTCTCGATGTAGGCCCGCTCGTCGATGGGATCGCCGTCGAAGACGGCGGAGAAGGTCTTCACGTGGCCGCGCAGCGATGCGGCGTCCGGCAGGTGCTCGCGCAGAAGGTCGGTCATCAGGGCGACGATCGTCGTAGAGTCGAGGCCGCCAGAAAGCGCCGCGCCCACAGGCACGTCGCTGATGAGCCGCCGCGCGACCGAGGTCTTGAAGAGATCGTGGAACGCTTCGGGCGTCATGCCGCCGTCCCGGCGCAGCTGCGGCTGCCAGTAACGCACCGGCTCGCCGATCCGTTCGCCCTCGATTACGAGGTAGCTCGCGGCGGGCACGTGCCGCACGCCCTGGAAGAACGTCTCCTGGCTGTGGTCGTGCAGGCCCTGCGCAAGGTACTCGTAGACCATGCGGTCGTTCACTGCCCGCGGCAGGTCGGGGTCTTGCCAGAGCGACTTGATCTCCGATCCGAACAGGACGCGATCGCCAGATTGCGCGTAGTAGAGCGGCTTGATGCCGAAATGGTCGCGGCAGAGCACGAGCCGGTTCTGACGCTGGTCGGCGATGGCCACAGCCCACATGCCGTTGAGGCGCCGGAAGCAGTCGGTGTCCCACGCGGCATACGCCTGGAGCAGGACTTCCGTGTCGCTCTCCGTATGGAAGCGCCGACCCATGGCCAGGAGCTCCGCGCGCACTTCGCGGAAGTTGTAGATTTCGCCGTTGTACACGATGCGGATCTGCCCATCCTCGGTCTCCATGGGCTGATGCCCGCCCGCGACATCGATGATGCTCAGTCTGCGCATGCCTATGCTCATGCTGGGACTCTCGCTGATGCCGTGGTCGTCCGGGCCGCGATGCCGGATCGCCGCAGTCATACGCTCGAGCAGCGCGTGATCCGGAGGTCCGAAGAAGCCGGCGATGCCGCACACGGCGAAGAATCCCTCCTAATGCATCCTGCAAGAAGGCAGGTCCCATCCAGGATAGCGCTTACCGGCCCAATGTGCATCCCGTAGCGCCATGGTCGCCCCGGTTGGACGTCATTCACACGCCGTCGGCTTGAAGGATGCAGAATTGGCCGCTTGCGGCCTTGAGGGATGCAGTGTAGTGTATTGGACGTCCTTTCCGGGTTGCTGGGGGAGGGAGTTCGTGGCTCAGCCCGAAGAAGCCGGCGCGCTGCGGCGGGATGTCACCGTCTGGGGTTCGTTCATGTGGGGGTACGCCGACGTCGGAGCCGACATCTACACGGCTCTCGGCCTGGTTGCCGGCGCCGCGATGGGCGCGACGCCCGTCGCGTTTGCTGTAGCAGGCATCGTCTACCTTCTGGTCGGGCTCGCCTATACGGAGCTCGCGTCGAGCTATCCCGTGGCGGGTGGCGGCCAGTATTTCACCCTGCGCGGACTTGGCGACGTCTGGGGCTTTGTCTGCGGCGCCGCCCTCCTGCTTGACTACACGATCGACATCTCGCTCTTCGCGGTATCCTCGTCCGGCTATTTCAACTTCTTCCTGCCTGCGCTCGGCGTGAACATCCACGCCTTCGTCGTATCGATCGGGCCCTTCGTCGGCGTCAACGTTCTGTGGATGACCGAGACGCTCGTCATTATCGCCTTCCTGATCGCTATCAACTATGTCGGCATCCGCATCTCCTCGCGCATCAACGAGGTGCTGGGCGTTGTCGCCATCCTCGGCCAGGTCGTGATCGTCGTCTTCGGCTTCGTCTTCGCCTGGGATCCGAATCTCATGCTGCTGCAGATGCGGCTGCAGTTCCCGGACATGCACAATTTCATGTACGGCTCGTCCCTGGCCATCATCTCGTTCGTCGGCCTCGAGTCGATCTCGCAGGTTTCCCAGGAGACCAGGCGCCCCGCCACGATCGTGCCCCGGACGTCCATCTCCCTCGTGCTCAACGTCCTCATCTTCGCCCTCGCCTTCTCCGTCCTGGGCATGGGCCTTCTGCCATGGCAGGTCCTCGGTGCGCACCCTGGCGATCCGATCGCCATCGTGGCGCAGAGGATCCCGATCATCGGCGCCATCGCCGCTCCCATGACGGCACTCATCGGCGGCGTGATCGTGCTCATCTCGTCGAACTCCGGTGTCATGAGCGCGTCGCGCCTCACCTACTCGATGAGCACCTTCCACCTGCTGCCGGAGTGGTTCAGCGCCGTGCATCCGCGCTATCACACGCCCCACCGGACGATCATCGTCTTCTCCGGCGTCGCGGTCGTGCAGGCGATCCTTGCCTTCCTGACCGGCGAAGGCGCCATGAACACACTTGCGAACATGTACGCCTTCGGTGCGACGTTTGGCTACCTGCTCGTCTTCATCTCGCTGATCGTCCTGCGCTTCAAGGATCCCTACACGCCGCGCCCCTACCGGATGCCCATCAACATCGCGCTGAAGGCGAAGGATGACGGGGGGCCGCAGGTGGCGTTCCCGATCCTCGCCGTGATCGGCTTCCTCGGCGTCGGCACGATCCTCTTCGAGGTGATCCTGACGCACGCGATCGGACGCATCGCCGGCCCCGCCTGGGTCATCGCGATGCTCATCCTCTACTACATCTACCGCCGCCGGGCCGGTCTTCCGCCCTGGCGCGCCCTGCCGCGCGACTGGGAGAGTCAACAGCGCAAGACGCTGCGCGAGGCGGAGGAGTACGAGCTTCTCGCCGAGTATGAGGCGGCGCTGGAGGACAAGGCGGCCAGGGGAGGGCGCGCGACATGAAGCGCGGCTTCGCCCTGGTGATCGGCGGCATAGCTCTCGTGCTGGGCGTGATCATCATCGTGCGCGGCATCGCGGAGCACGGCAGCCTGCTCTACGACCTCATGGGCGTCCTGTTTGTCGCCCTGGGCGCCGCACGCATCTACGAAGCGCGGCGGAGGAGAAGCTGACATGGCGCTTCACGTTCGCCTGCTTGGTACGATCATCTCCGTCGTCTTCCTCGTGCTGCTCACCCTCGTCTTCCGCTGGATGTTCCGCGTCCCCCGCCAGCTGCCGTACGAGGTGGCCAAGATCCGGCGCACCGTGAACCAGCTGCGGACGCTGGTGGTGCCCGTCGTCGCGGCGATGTCCTCGGAGCGCGCGGTGGAACTCGCGTGCCGGCTCGCCGAACCGCAGCAGGCGCAGATCATCCTGGTGCATGTCCTCGAGGTCCCGCTTTCCTTGCCGCTGGACGCCGCGATGCCGGTCCAGCGCGCGGCCGGCGATGCGTCGATCTCGGTCGGCGTGACGATCTGCGAGACGCACGAACTGCCCTGCGAGGGGGTCATCGTGCCTGCGCGCAGCGCTTGGGAGGGTATTCTGCGGGTAGCCCGCGAGCGCCACGCGGATCTGATCGTGCTCGGTCTCGACGCCAAGATGCGCCGGCCGGGCGAGGAACTCAGCCGCAACGTGGCGCAGGTGGTGCGCCGCGCTTCGTGCGAGGTTCTCGTCGACCGGCCCGCTGCCGGAACGATCGAAGAGGTGCCGTCGGCGACCTGAGCAATTGGTGATGCTAGACGCGGAGGTGGCCTCAATGCCCCACGCGTCTTGGCCTTTTTTGGCCCTGCTGATGCTTTCGTTCTGGCCGCCCAGGTTCGCTGCCGCACCGGGCGAAACCGTGCGCCAGGCGGCGACCACGTCGCCGCCCGCCCTTGCGGCGGTGCCGGGCTGCCAGCCGACCGCACCTGACGGCACCGACGCCGCGTGGGGCCTCATCGGTCACATGACGACCGACTTCCCGACATCGGCGCCGGGGCGCAACTTCAACATGGCACTGGCGACAAGGCGCCTCTGCGGCACCGTGATCCCGGCAGGCGGAGTCTTCTCGTTCAACGGGCAGCTCGGGCAGGCCAGCCGGGCCGAGGGCTACCAGGTAGGGCGCGTGTTCATCGGAGACCGCATTGTGCCTGGCTACGGCGGCGGCGTCTGCCAGGTGGCGTCGACGATCTACAACGCGGCGCTCCGTGCCGGCCTGCCGATAGCGGAACGCCACCAGCATGGCCTGACGGTGCCCTACCTCCTGCCTGGGGAAGACGCCACCATCTCCTACGGCTACCTCGATCTGCGCGTAGAGAACGATACGGGCGAGCCCATCCGCCTTGTCACGAGGGCTCAGGGCGGGCGCGTCACGGCCGAATTCTTCGGCACGCGCCAGCCGCCGGAGGTGCGCTGGATCCACAAGGAGATGAGCCGCACGCCTTTCTACACAGTGCGCAGAAACGACCCTAGCCTCCCTGCGGGCAGTGAGGAAGTCGATGCGCCGGGTCAGGAGGGTGTAGTCGTCCGCTCCTGGCTCGAGCGGCGGTGGCCCGACGGCCGCCAGGAGACATTCGACATGGGTGTCGACAGTTATCGCCCCAGTCCGCGCATCGTCCGGGTGGGCACCGGCCAGGCGCTTGGCGAGAAGGGCCGGCTCCGGCCGGTTGACAGTTGAGGCCGCTCTGCTAGCCTTGTTGCGGGAGGCGGTCTGAGCTGGCAGCCGAGGAGAGTCAGGGTCTGCGTCGGGTACTTGGCTGGCAGGAAGGCACGGCGCTGACGGTCGCCTCGGTGCTCGGCTCCGGTGTGCTCTACCTTCCGGCGCTAACGGCGCAGGAGGCCGGGCCCGGCGGCATTCTGGCCTGGGTGGCCATGGGTCTTCTCATCATTCCGCTCGCCTTCACCCTGGCGCGGCTTGCGACCAGGTTTCCGGACGCCGGCGGCATCGCCGCGTTCGCGCGCGCGGCGTTCGGCCCGGCCGGCGGCGCGGCGGCGGGTTGGCTGTTCCTGGGCACGGTGCCTTTGGGTGCTCCGATCGCCGCACTGATCGGCGCCGGCTATCTCGCGGCGGCGTTCGGCCTGTCGCACCTCGGCATGATCGCGGTGGCGGGGGCTCTCCTGGCGCTCGCCATCGTGCTCAACGCGCTGGGCGTGGAGATTTCCGGCCGTGCCGCGACCGGCGTGGTGGGGCTGATCGCACTGCTTCTGCTGGCCGCCGTCCTGGTCGGGTTCATGCATCTCAGGGCCGCCGACTTCGAGCCGGTGCTGCCGCATGGCATCATGCCCGTCGGACTCGATCTGGCGCTTCTCTTCTGGGCCTTCGTCGGCTGGGAGGCGGTCGCCAACTACGCCGAAGAGTTCGCCGAGCCCGAGCGAGACCTCAGGCGCGCCATGATCACGAGCATCGCCCTGATCGATGGCCTCTACATCCTCCTGGCTGTCGTGACCGTAGGCACGGGCGCCTACATCGGCGGCGGCAGCCGGGATGCTCTGGCGGTCATGCTGGGTCAGGGCGGAGGACGCGTCGGGGTGCTGGCCACATCCCTCCTGGCCCTGCTCGTCACCTACGGCACCATCCACGCCTATGTGGGCAGCTTTGTCCGACTCGTCTATGCCCAGGCGAGGGCAGGGGACTTTCCCGCCTACTTCGCGCAGCTCCACCCGGAGACGCGCACGCCCCTCAGGGCGATCTGGAGTCTGGCCGTCGTGTTCCTGCTGGTGCTCGGGTTGGAGGCAGTCCATCCCGTGGGCCTTGAGGGCCTCGTGGCCTGGTCCTCTGCTGTTTTCATCGCGCTCTACGTGCTGGCGCTCTGGTCGGGCCTGCGCCTCCTGACGGCACGGGGCGAACGCCTGACCGCTTTCGTGGCCATGCTCGTCTGCCTCGGCACCTTGCCGTTTCTCGGCTGGGGCGCGCTCTACCCCCTGGCGCTCGCGGGGATCGGTGTGGCCGTGCGCCTTGCGCGCGGGGATGGGCAAACCCTCTGGCAGGGCCTGAAGACCAGGGGATAGGCGGGGTGCGGACCGGCAGGAAGCGGCCGCTCCGATGGTAAACTTCCCGACAGGAATCGACGTAATCGCATCCGGCCCGGCCCTAAGGAGGTCCCTGCTTGGAGTTCACGCGCGTAGACCATCCGATCGTGCAGGAGAAACTTCGTCTCCTGCGGGACGTCGCCACACCACCCAAGGAGTTCCGCGCCCTGCTTGCACAGGTCTCGGTGCTTCTGGCGTTCGAGGCCCTGCGCGACCTGCCGGTCGAGGAGGTGGGCGTAGAGACGCCGATCGCGCATGCCAGCGGCGTGCGCCTCGCGCACGGCCAGCCGGTGCTGGTGCCGATCCTGCGTGCCGGCCTCGGCATGTCCGACGGGATTCTCAAGCTCCTGCCCGAAGCCGCGGTGGGGCACATCGGCCTCTACCGGGACCACGAGACGCACCAGCCCGTCGAGTACTATCGCAATCTCCCGGCCGATATCGCGCAGCGCGACGTGCTGCTGCTGGATCCGATGCTGGCGACGGGCGGATCGGCGGTGGCCGCGCTCGACATGCTCAAGTCCCTGGGGGTTGCGAGCCTCCGCCTCATCTGTCTCGTCGCGGCGCCCGAGGGCGTCGCGGCGGTGGCGGCCAGGCATCCCGACGTGCCGATGTTCGGTGCGGCGCTCGACAGCCATCTCAACGAACACGCCTATATCGTTCCTGGCCTGGGAGACGCGGGCGACCGCCTGTTCGGAACGCTCTGACCCGCCGGGCGCATGAACATGAGAAAGCCGGCCAGCGATCTGCTGGCCGGCTTTCTCATGTTCTCAGATGTGCACTCCGTTCGTCGGGGCGTAGGCGCGGAACCTCTGCGCGAGATCCTTGGTGACGGGACCCGGCTTGCCGTCGCCCACGCTGCGCTCGTCGACCTTGACCACGGGGACGATCTCGGCGGCGGATCCCGTGAGGAACACCTCGTCCGCGTTCCACAGCTCGTGACGCGTGAAGGTGGTCTCGAGCGTCTCGTAGCCGGCCTCGCGGGCGAGGTCCAGCACAGTCGCGCGCGTGATGCCGAGCAGGATGCCGAGGTGGGGGGCCGGCGTGACAAGGACGCCCCTGCGCACCATGAAGATGTTGTCGGCGCTGCACTCGGCGACGAAGCCCTCCTCGCTCAGCATCAGGACCTCGCCCCAGCCGTGCTGGTTGGCCTCGAGCTTCGCCAGGATGTTGTTGAGGTAGTTGAGCGACTTGATCTGCGGATTGATGATTTCTGCGCGTGACCGGCGGGTGGAGCCGGTGCCGATGCTCATGCCGTTCTCGTACAGCTCGGGCGGGTACAGGGAGATCCTGTCGGCGATGACGACGACGGTGGCGCGACCGCACTTGCGGGGATCCAGCCCGAGGTCACCCGGGCCGCGGGAGACCACCAGGCGGATGTAGGCGCTCTCAAGGCCATTCTCGCGGCAGCTCTGGCGCACGATCTCACGCATCTCGTCACGGCTGTAGGGGATCTCCAGCATGATCGTCTTGGCCGATGCGTAGAGGCGCTCCAGGTGCTCTTCAAGCTTGAAGACGACGCCGTCGTACACGCGGATGCCTTCAAACACGCCGTCGCCGTAGAGCAGGCCATGATCGAAGACTGAAACCTTGGCATCTTCCCGGGGGACAAACGTTCCGTCGAGGAAAATCTTCTGACTCACGTGCGTAGACCTCCTGCAAGCGAGCGCGGATGGACACTCCCCCTGAGCCCACGCCTAGATTACCACGTTGGACAGGTTGCTTCCTACGGTGGCAGGGTGCCACCTGTCCCAGGGCGAACCCCGGACATGGTGGAGGGGGTACGAGGTGCAGGAGGCCCTGCTTGGCCGTCTGGTCGCGAGATTGGGTTACGAGCCGTTCGGCCCCGAGCTGCGCGTGGTGACAGCGCCGGCCGCCACCCTGCAGTGGGAGCGCGAGACCCTGCGAGCCCTGGGCGGAGGCAGCCTGCGCCTGCGCGTCGAGACCCCCTCGCGCTTGGCCGCGGAGATCCTGGCGGACCTGGGCGAGATGTCAGCGTCCCTCAGCCGCGCGCAGACGCGAGCGCTCGTGCGCATTGTGGCGGCCCGCCAAGCGACGCTGGGCGCCTTCGGTGATGCAGAAGGCGGGCGCCACGGGGCAGAGTCGCTCCTGACCGAGACGCTGACCGCCGCCTGGCGGCAGACACCCTCCCTGCCGGAGGCTCTGGCGCAGGTGCTCGGCGGGCGAACTTTCGCAGCGCTTTGCGCGGCCGAGCGCGGTGTGCGCCAGATGGCCGCCGAGGCAGGCCTCGTCCCCGAGTCCCATCTCATCTGGCGTGCAGCGGAGCGAGCGCAAGACCTCGCGTGGGAGAGCGAGAGCATCTTCTGGCCGGAGGGGCCTCTTCTGGAGCCCGAAAAGGCGCTCCGGCAGGCACTTGAGACGAAGGGTCTCCTGGCGAAGCTGCCGCTGATGCCACATGACGCGCCTCGACCCGAGGTCGCCGTCGAGGTGCGGGGGGCGCCTGACATGCGCACGGAGGTGCATGAGGCCGCCAGGCGCTGCCTTGATCTCGTCCGCGACGGTGTGGCACTGGAGGAGATACTCATCGGCTGCGGCGATTTCGGGCAGCAGGAGCGGCTGCTGCGCTCCGCTCTTCGCGAGGCTGGCATCGCCGCCGACGCCGGCCCGGAGCCGAGCGAGGGCGAGCCCATCATGCTCTGCTGCACTGGCATTCTGGAGCTGGCGCGCGGCGAGGTCCGCGATGCTCTCCACCACCTGCTTGGCAGCGGCATGCTGCCCCGGCCGGGTTCCTTGCGCGACAGCCTCGTGCGCCATCTGCGCGACGGTCACGCCGCATCGGGCGAAGCTCAGGAGTTTCTTGCGCGCCTGAGTCAGGCCGTCGACGCCTGGCCGCGCGTGGCAAGCTTTGCGGAGCACTGCAGGCAGTTCCGGGCCATCGTGGAGATCGCCAACCTCGAAGACCGGCTGCAGGACCCTGCCATGGCCCGTCAGGCGGCCATCGCGGGCTCCATCGACGAGCAGATCGATGCGATCGCCGCCGTGGCGGGCGAGGGTGCATTCGAACGCCCCCTTGCCCTGCGCCTTCTGGGCGATGCCCTCGCGGCGGCGCGCCCTGGCTACGAGCCGAGGCGCGAAGCGGTTCGCATTGTACCGGTGGGGGAGATGCACGGGCTCGAGGCGGACCATGTCCTCCTGCTCGGGCTCGCAGAGGGGAGATTCCCGCCGCTCGCGCCCAGCCAGAGCATTTTGCGGGCGGGTGAGATGCTCGAGGCCGAGGCGATGGGATTTCCGCTCGCGGAGCCCCTCCCGGAGCGCAGGCAGCGCGGGCTTCTGGCGGTGGCGGCAGCCCTCGGCGCCGCGCGGCGAAGTCTCTATCTCAGCTTCGCGGAGATCGACGGAGAAGGCGGGGTACAAGCGGCGGCCATCCGCCTGCGCCATCTGGGCGAGCCGCTTCCCTATGCTCCAGGGCGGGCCGCAAAGGCGGCCGCGCGCGCCCTGTCACGCCAGGAGGCAGGCGAACTGCTGGCGGAGGCGGCCGGGCGCCAGCGCGACATCGGCCGCCCACAGGAGGCATTGCTTTCGCTGCTCGCAGTGCATCGGGAGGCGTGCGGCGAAGGGGCACACCTCTACGGACTGCGGCCCGCTCCCCCCGAGGAGAGACTCGGGCCGATGCCCTTGACGTTCACCGTGACAGGGCTCGAGCGCAGGGCGGCCTGCCCTTTCATCTCCTTCGCGCATGATGTCCTCAGGGTGGAACGGGAGGAGAGAGCCGGCTTCGATCCGGCGGCGCGTGGCGCTTTGGTGCATCAGGTGCTCAAGGAATTGCCCGCTGCGGCCCCGCCCGCGGACGAGCAGGCGAGGCTCGTCCAAGAGCTCGTGGAACAGGCGGCGCAGGCATTTGGCGTCCTGCCCCTGGACACGCCGCAGGGGCTCAGCCTGAGGCAGGAGCTCGCGACGGAGGTGGCGCGGACGGCGCGGCTCGTGTGGGAGGAGACGCGCCGCTCCGGCTTCACGGCGGCCGGACGGGAAGTGGCGTTCGGCCGTCGCGGCGACCTGCCGCCGCTTACGGTGATAGGACGTGATGGTCAGGATATCGCCATCGAAGGGCGCATCGACCGGCTGGACCGCCTGGGCAGGCAGCTGCGCGTCGTGGACTACAAGGTGCGGCGGCGCCAGCCCTTCAGCTTCGCGCGGGTCTACCATGGCCTCGACCTGCAGATCGGCGCCTATGCCCTGGCGGCCAGGCTTTCGGGCGGCGATCCGGTCGCGATGACCTATTGGCCTGTGCGGTTGGGTCAGAGCTGGGTGGTCGACGAGGGTGAAGACGATCCTGACGGCACGTGGCGCCAGCAGCGGCCGCGCGGTCTCTACCTCGCCGATCCGGAACTGCCCAGTGCGCTCGACCGCGAGGCACCGGACGGCGGTTCGCCCTTCCACCCGCTGCGGCGCAAGAAGAACGGCGAGCTGCAGCGCTCGGAGTGGGCGCTGGCGGAAGATCGCTGGCAGGCGCTGCTCGGCCGTGTCGAAAGGCGGCTTGCCGAACTCGTGCAGGAGGCGCAGGACGGGCGTTGGTCTCCGGCGCCGTTTGCTCTCGGACGACAGACGGCGTGCGACGGCTGCAGCCTGCGGCCGGCCTGCCGCCACGTTCCAGCCCGCGATGGCTACCGATGGCTGCGAAACGTCGCGCAGGAGGTGCTGGACGATGCCTCGACTGACGACTGAGCAGGAGACCGCCTGCGCCTTCGCGGGAGGCAGCGTGCTGGTCTCCGCGGCGGCGGGCGCCGGCAAGACGACGACGCTGAGCGAGCGGGTGGTCCGGCGCTGCCTGGATCCTGCCGATCCGGTGGAGATCGATCGCTTCCTGCTGGTCACGTTCACGGAGAAGGCGGCGCTGGAGATGCGCATGCGCATCTCGGCGGACCTCGGGCGGCGGGCGCTCGCCGGCGACAGCCGGGCGCAGGCGCAGCTCGAAAGGCTGCCTCTGGCGCACATCTCGACCATTCACGGCTTCTGCCTCAGACTCATCCGCGAGGAATGGCAGGCCCTAGGTCTCGATGCGGAAGCAGCTCTGATGGACGAGCGGCAGGCGGAGGTCCTGCGCCGGCAGGCCCTGGACTCCACGCTCGGGGCCGCCTATGCGGAGCGGTCTTCTATGGCTCGGCTCGTCGCCTACTTCGGCGGTATGGGCGAGGATGACGGTTTGCGCGAGGCCGTGCTCAAGGCGCTGAAATTCCTCGACACGGTGCCGGACCCTGAGGGCTTTCTCTCCGATGCGGCCCAGCGCCACATGCGTGACGATGAACTGCAGTCGGCGCTGCGGCGGGTCATGGCAGAGAACGTCCGACAGGTGGAGGAGGCGGCGAGCCTCCTGCGTCAGGCTGCGGCGGCGGCAAGGGAACTCGAGGGTCAGAACGCGTATGTCGAGGCGCTCGAAGGCGAAGCCACACAGCGCGAGGCAGCGGCCCTTTCCACCGGCCTCGGTTGGGACCAGCACCGGCATCTGCTCCAGGATGCCGCTCTCTTTGCGCCCCTGCGCGGCAACAGCGCCCCCGGGCGGGAGACTGCCCACAGGCTGCGCGAGAAGGCGAAGAGGGTTCTAGCGCGGCTGTCGGGCGGGATCGCGAGTCTCGATGAAGCGGAGGTGCAGCGCCGGACCAGGGCGACGGATCCCATCCTGGCGGACTTTCTCGCGTTGCTCAGGGGGGCGATGGACGACTACCGTCACCTCAAGCGGCAACGTGGGGTCCTCGATTTCGCGGACCTCGAACAGGAGGCGTATCGCCTGCTCACGGCAGGTGACAGCACGATCGGCGAGGGCGTGCGTCGGCGCTTCAGGGAGGTGCTGGTGGACGAGTTCCAGGATGTGAATCCGCTCCAGGCGGCGATCGTCGACCACGTCAGCCGCTTGGGCAAGGGAGGCAACCTCTTTGCCGTGGGCGATGTCAAGCAGAGCATCTACGGCTTCCGCCACGCCGCCCCCGGTATCTTCCTCGAACGCGAGCGCGAGGCGGCCGAGCGACGCGCGGCGCTCGGGCTCCGGCAGAATTTCCGCAGCAGGGCCGAAATCGTGGACGTGGTCAACGCGGTCTTCCGCGCGCTCATGCAGGAAGAAGCGTCGCCGCTCTACGATGCGCGCGCGGAGCTTGTGGCCGGCCGCGACCCGGACACCGTGCCTCCCGACCCCGACCCTCGCGTGCGGTTCGTCGAAGTCCGGGGCGTGGAGAGCGACGAGGAGGGCGACGAGCAACCCGCGCTGGTGCAGGAGGCCACCTGGATCGCGGCGGAGATTGCGCGGCTGATGGCAGCGGAGCATCCCGTCTGGGACGCCGCGGCAGAGAAGGTGCGCCCTGTGCGCTACGGCGACTGCGCGGTGCTCTTGCGCGGGCTGCAGAGTGCGGCTGCGGTGTTCGACGACGTCTTCGCGCTGCGAGGGATTCCTGCGATGATCCAGCGCAGCCAGGGCTACCTTGGCGGCCAGGAGCTGCAGACCCTCTTGAGCCTCCTGCGGACCATCGAACTGCCGGAGCGCGATTGGGACCTTCTGGTGACACTGCGCGCGCCGTGGTTCGACCTGTCACTTGCGGACGCGGTGAGCCTTCGGCAAGCCGCCGCAGGCGCGCCTCTCTTCGATGGCTTGCGCTCACTTGGCCAGAGCGACGGCCGCATGCGTACGATCCTCGACCGCATCGAGCTCTGGCGGCAATGGTCCCTCACGATGCCGCTCGACCGCCTGGTGGAGAGACTCCTCCAAGACACCGAGTACGGCGCGCATGTGGCGGGGCTGCCGCGTGGCGCGCAGCGCCGGCGGGACATTCTCGCCTTCCAGGAGGCGGCTGAGCGCCTGGCGAGACAGGGCCCCGCGAGCATCGGCGCCTTTCTTGCCGTCTTTGAGGAACTGTCGCGCCAGCATCTCGACGTTGCGCCGCCCGATGTCGACATGGGCGATGCCGTGCGCGTCACCACCATCCACCGCAGCAAGGGCCTCGAATTTCCCGTCGTCTTCGTGGCCGGGCTGGGCCGCAGGCTTGGCGGCAAGCAGGAGCGCGACCGCATCCGGCTGCATCGGAGCCTCGGAGTGGCGGCGGCGTTCCCGGACGACGCGGGCGGCCTCCACCCTACGCCTTTTTGGCGGGCGATCGAGGCGGAGGAACGACAGGAGGCGCTCTATGAGGAGATCAGGCTCCTCTACGTGGCGATGACGCGCGCTCGCGACCGCCTTTACCTCACTGCGACCGGGGAGGCCCCGGCGTACGGCGGTGCCGTGAGTCCCGCCCGCATCAGGGCGGCGACGAGGCCCGTCGAGTGGCTGGCTGCCCCGCTCCTGGCGAAGGGCCTGCCGGTCGTCCGGATGGTGGAGACGGCAGGTGAGAAAGGGGACGTGGAGCGCGGCGTTGAGGCCGCGACGTTCGATGACCGCGAGGCGGCGAGCGCGTTCGCGGCCCTGCCGGACCGCAGAGCCGAGGAGCCCGGGACGCCGCCCCTGCGCCTGAGTGCCAGCAGCCTGGCGGAAGCCGAACAGGGCTATGGTGCCCTCCTGCGCCTCCGGCGACGGCAGCGCGGCGCCAGGTCGCCGGAGGCGGCACGCGCCGCGGGCGTCTACACGCACCGCCTGCTCGAGTGCATCGATCTCATGAACCCGCCGCCTGATCTTGCGGCGGCGCTCGATGATCTGATCGGGCGGGGTCTCATGCCCAAAGCCGCCGCCGGCGTCGTTGACCTCGCGGCGGTGGGCCGTTTCCTCGCCTCTCCGACCGCCGCCCGCATCCGCGGCGCGCATCGCCTCGAGCGCGAACTTGCCTTCAGCGTGCTCGCGGACGCCTCGGGACGTCCCGAGACGGACGGACGCACTGTGCTGCAGGGCAAGATCGACCTTCTGCTTGAAGATGACGAGGGCTGGATGATCGTCGACTTCAAGACCGATCACGTCACGCGGGCAAGGGTACCGGAGGCGGCGCAGGCGTACCGCGCCCAGGTCGAGGCCTATCGGCAGGCTTTGCGGGCGATCGCGGGGGTGGAGGCGCAGGCCGTGCTCTATTTCCTTGCACCTGGCGTCGCCGTGCCGATGGCTTAGCAGTCGCGGAGTTCATCGAAGGAGCAAGGAGGCGCAGCATTGGCGCAGGAGAGAAAGCGGCTTAGGGATCTCGGCATCCGGATCGGCGTGCTGCAGCCGGGCAGTTGGAACGCCATCACGGACGTCCCGGGCGTTCGCGTGGGCCATGTGACGCTGGGATCCGGGTCGGCGCCGGAGGATGGAATCTGCACCGGCGTGACCGCTATCGTGCCGCACGACGACGCGATGCCTGACCGAAAGCTCAGAGCGGCCAGCCACGTGATCAACGGCTTCGGCAAGACGGCGGGACTCGTGCAGCTCGCGGAACTGGGCGAGATGGAGACGCCCATCCTCCTGACCAATACGTTCTCGGTGGGCGCCGCCCTCGAAGGCGGCATCCGCTACCTGATCGAGCACGGCAGCGGCGTAGGGGACGGCAGGCCAACGCCGAACGTCGTCGTGGGCGAGTGCAACGACGGTTACCTCAACGATCTGCGCGCGTTCGCCGTCCGTCCCGAGCACGCAGTGCAGGCGATCGAGCTTGCGGCGGCTGGTCCGGTGGCGGAAGGGGCCGTCGGCGGCGGCCGGGGCATGGTCTGCTGTGGCTGGAAGGGAGGCATCGGCACCGCCTCGCGGAAGGTGCCGGAGAGCGACTTCAGCGTCGGGGTGCTGGTGCAGGCCAACTTTGGCGCGGCAGCCGACCTCACCATCCTGGGCGTGCCCGTCGGACGTCACCTGAGGCCTGCCGACTTCAGGCCGCCGGATGGATCGATCATCATGGTCGTGGCCACGGACCTGCCCTGGGAAGCGCGAGCGCTTGAACGGCTGGCCCGCAGGACGACCTTCGGGCTCGCGCGCCTGGGCTCGGTGGCGTCCCACGGCAGCGGCGACATCGCGATCGCCTTCTCGACCTCCGCGGACGTCACGGGCGCCCATCAAGACGGCGGGCACCTGGCGACGGCTGCGTTCCATGCCGTCGCGGAGGCGACCGAAGAGGCGATCCTCAACGCACTCGCCATGGCCGAGACGACTCGCGGGCGCTTGGGGCGCATCGTGCCGGCGCTGCCGCTCGCGAAGACGCTGGCCCTGCTGCCCCGGGAATAGATCGCCATGTCGCCCTCATCCCTGGCAGGGGATGAGGGCGGCGGGAAGGAAGTCATCTGCTCGGCGCACGGCCGGCCCCTTGGCTCATCAGGTGCAGGGCGGGGCGGTTGTGAAGCCGCAGAGCGGACAGCTCACCTGGCCGCGCGGCTCCGCGACGAGACGGGCGAGCTGGCAGTTGGGGCAGAGCTGACCCGCGGCGAGAACCGACGGAAGATCATGGTTCGGGAGCGAAACCCCGGGCTTGTCCAGAGACATCATCGCATCTCTCCTGTTGTCGAAGGTATCCCGGGTGCGCTCCGAAGACAAGCGGAAGGAGCGACCGTATTGACTGAGCGGCTTTCGGCGTTGACAAAGAGGCTCGAGGAGATCGACGACATCCAGCGTGCGGCGGCGGTGCTCGGGTGGGACCAGATGACCTATATGCCGCGGGGCGGGAATGCGGGTCGCGGCGAGCAGCTTGCGACGCTTGCCTCGCTGGCGCACGAGCGGCTCGTGAGTCCGGCCTTCGGGGCGGCGCTCGCGGCGTTCGCCGAGGAGGCGCAGGGGGCACCCGCGGATGACATCCGGCACGCGCTCCTGCGCACCGTGCAGCGCGCCTACGACCAGGCGACGAAGCTGCCTCAGGAGCTCGTCGCCCGCCAGATGCGCCTCACCGTCGAGGCGTACGAGTCTTGGGTGGCCGCGAGGGCGGCCAAGGACTTCGCCGTGTTTGCGCCGGCCTTCGCCAAGATGGTCGAGATCAGCCGTGAGATCGGCGAGGCCCTCGGTTATCCCGATGAGCCCTACGACGCCCTCCTGGACCTCTCGGAGCCAGGCATGACGGCAAAGGCGGGCGCCGAGCTTCTGGGCGAGCTCAAGGCGCATCTCGTGCCGCTGGTGCAGGAGATCGCCGCGCGCAAGGATCGGGTGGACCGCAGCTTCCTGTACGGCCACTTCGCGGACGAGAGCCAGTGGCAGCTTGGCCTCGAAGCGATCGAGGCCTTCGGCTTCGACTTCGGCCGCGGCCGTCAGGACCGGTCGATCCATCCCTTCACGACATCGTTCGGCGTGGGCGATGTCCGCATCACGACCCGCATCAGCGAGGAGTCGTTCGCATCCGCGTTCTTCAGCACGCTGCACGAGGGCGGCCACGGGCTCTACGAGCAGGGACTTCCGGCCGAGTGGGCCCGCACGCCGCTCGGGCAGGCCATCTCGAGCGGTGTGCACGAGTCCCAGTCGCGGCTCTGGGAGAATCTCGTCGGACGCTCGCGGGCTTTCTGGCGCTACTTCCTGCCGAGGGCCAAGGCAGTCTTCCCCGCTCAGTTCGGCGAGAACGGCGTCGAGGAGATCTACCGGGCGGTCAACTACGTCGAGCCGTCACTCATCCGCGTCGACGCCGACGAGGTCACGTACAACCTCCACATCGCCGTGCGCTTCGAGCTGGAACGTGCCCTGATGCAGGGAGAACTCAAGGCCAAGGACGTGCCGGAGGCGTGGCGGGCCAAGATGCAGCAGTACCTCGGCGTCACGCCGCCCGACGACCTTGAGGGTGCCCTGCAGGACATCCACTGGACCGGCGGCCTGGGCGGCTTCATCGGCTACACCGTCGGCAACGTGGTCTCGGCCCAGCTCTGGGAGGCGGCAGGGCGCACGATCCCGGACCTCACCGAGCGCATCACCCAGGGCGACTTCGCGCCGCTTCTCGGGTTCCTGCGCCGGGAGCTCCACCAGCTCGGCTCGCAAGAGAAGACCGAAGGGTTCCTGCGCAAGGCAACGGGCGAGGGACTCACGACGCGGCCATACCTTGGCTACATCACGGGCAAGTACCGCGAGATCTACGGACTCTAGAACCCGCTTCCGGGCTTGAAGCCCCAGGCGGGAACAGGGCACATGAAAGGCGCTGGCGCCGGCGGATTCTCCGCGGGCGCCAGCGCCTTGCGATGCCGCTCAGTCGATCAGATGGAATCCAGCGCCCGTCAGGGCCGCCCGCGCGGACGAAGCCGCGTCGTCGGGCACGTAGATGGTGCCGAGGCGCTGGTCGCCGTGGGGGTGGGAGAGGTAGGTGGCCTGGACATTGGCGCCGGTCGCAGCGACCGCGGCGAGGGCGCGCGCCATTTCGCCGGGCCGGTCGCCGACATGGAAGTGCAGGCGCGTGGCGTAGTCGATATCGAGGATTTCGTCGAAGAAGTGGTTGAGCTGCGGCCAGCCGACCAGCCCGACAACCTCGCCCTGATCGTCGGCGACGAGGACGGCCCGGCTCGGTCGACGCCAGAGGGCCTTGGCGGCATGTTCGATCGGAGCGGATTGCGGCAGGGTCTCCACATGCTCCGCGATGGTGGCGATGGGTCGGTTCGGGTCTGCCTTCATGCCGTGCATGACCGAGCCGGCGAGATGCTCGAGGATGCTGCGCATGCGCACGATGCGGCCGCGAGGCTGCTCGTCGAGCACAAGGCAGGTGAGCTGTGCGTCCAGGAGCTGTGTGTAGGCTTCGCTCAGAGTGGCAAGAGGTGAGATGAGCGAGCGGTCCAGGGGCAGCATAAGTGATCCGAGCAACATCAGGCATCCGGCCTCCCGACTGCAGCTATTGGGGGGGTTCGGCTTTGCTCGCTGCGCTCCTGCCGGTCTGGCGCGCGAGCGTCAGCATGGCGGCGACGATCAGGGCTCCGCCGAGATATTGTAGCCAGGTGAGGACCTGGCCCAGGATGAGAAACGCGCTGATTGCGGCTGAGAGCGGTTCTGCCGTCGCGGCGATGCCCACCGTCGTGGGGCGCAGGCGCGTCAGGGCCATGACGTAGAGGGCGAACGGCACCAAGGTGCCGAAGACGACGACGAAGGCGACGAGCAATGCGCTTTCCGAGTTGAGGCGGCCCACGCCGTGCACCCAGAGCGGCCAGGGCAGAGTAGCCGCAATAGCGCCGAAGAGGAAGCCGTACGCCGTGGTCACGAGGGGCCCGTGCCGCTGCACGAGGTCTCTAGGGTAGACGGTATAGAAGGCGAGGCTGAGGGCGGAGAGGATTCCGAACACGACGCCGAGGGCCTCGAGGTGCAGACCGCCGTGGCCGAGCACCAGGAGCAGGGTGCCGAGGAGCGCGAGGCTGAGGGCCAGGGATTCAGCGCGTGCAGGGAGCCTGTGCTCCGTCAGGACGACATATGCGGCGATCAGGGGCGGTCCGAGGTACTGCAGGAAGGTCGCCATGGCGACGCCCACGCTCGCGATTGCGGCGAAGTAGGAGAACTGCACGAGCAGAAAGCCGAAGGCGCCGAAGATGGCCAGCCGCCCGAGGTCCCGCCAGGAAACGCGCAGCTGGCGCCGGTCGCGCCCCGCGAGTACGAGCAGGAGGATCAGCGCGGCGCCCCAGAGCCGCACCACGACCAGCAGGAGCGGGCTGAAGGCGAAATGCTGGAAGAGGATCTGCGCCACGGCGCCGCTGAGTCCCCAAAGGGCCGCCGCCACCAGCACCAGCAGGACGTTGAAGAGGCTCCTAGGCACCTTCAGGCGATGACCTGCCGCAGATAGTCGAGCGCTATGTTGCCACCCGAGAGCACCGCGGCGCTGGGCACGTCGCGGGAGACCTTATGGGACATGAACGCGGCGTAGGCGACGGCGCCCGAAGGCTCCACAACGAGCTTCTCCCGCCAGAGCAGGGAGCGCACGGCCGCCATGATCTCCTCTTCCGCGACCGTGACCACTTCGTCGACCACCTGGCGCAGGATGGCGTAGTTCAGGTTGCCGACCGACTGGGTGCGCAGGCCGTCGGACGCGGTGTCGATCGTGGCGAGCGAGACGTGCTCGCCGCGGGCGAAACTGAGGAAGAGGTCGTTGGCACCCTCCGGCTCGACGCCCACCACTCTGACGTGGGGCAGGAGCGCCTTCAGCGCGAGCGCGCTGCCGCCGAGGAGGCCACCGCCCCCGACCGGGACCAGGACCTGCTCGACGTCGGGGAACTCCCGCGCGATTTCGAGCCCGACACTGGCCTGTCCGGCGATGATGTCGAGATCGTCGTAGGGTGGGACGAGGACGAGACCGTGCCGTTCGGACAGCTCCTCGGCGATCCGCCGGCGCTCGTCGGAACCGCCCGCGCAGAGCACGACCTTGCCGCCGTACGACTCGACGCCACGCCGCTTCTCGACGACTCCGCCCTCCGGCATGACGATGGTGGCCCGGCAGCCGAGCAGCGCCGCAGCGCAGGCCACGGCCTGGCCATGGTTGCCGGAAGAATAGGCGACCACGCCGCGGTCCTTGGCGTCCGCAAGGGAGCGGGTGAGCTTGTGATAGGCGCCGCGGATCTTGAAAGAGCCGGTACGCTGCAGGTTCTCAGGCTTGAGGCGCAACTCGCCGAGTCCGTCGGCGCGCGCCCTGAGGAGAGGGGTGGGCAACAGCACCGGGGCGATCAGTCGAGCTGCGGCTTCGATGCTGGTCAGCGAGGGCGCAATGGGATTATCAGGCATGAGCGGGCGCGCCCAGGGGGCGCGCACCTCCTTTCGGGAAGTTCCGAAGGGAGTTCTCGTGCGGGATCTGCGCATCCTGCCGCCTCGGACGCAGGATGCGCACGCACTTGGTGGAAGAATGTCAAAGATGATGGAGGAGGCTGGATATGGCGACGGTTGACGTCAAGCAGCGTGGCGAGATGGATTCTGCGCTGCAGTGGAAGCTCGAGGACCTTTACCCGACCTATGACGACTGGCAGGCAGCGCTCGCGGAAGTGCAGGAGCTCTGCAGCCGGTTTGCCGACCACCGCGGCACATTGGGCGAAAGCGGCGCGAACCTGCTCGCTGCGCTCAAGGCGGAGGACGAGATAGGTCGTCGCCTGGAGCGGATCTGGGCGTACGGCATGTTCCAGCACGACCAGGATACGCAGGACCCGCGCGGGACCGAGATGGTGGCGAAGGCGCAGACGCTGGCGGCCCAGGCTGGCGAGGCGACTGCATTCCTGGTGCCGGAACTCGTGGCTCTGCCTAGCGGCCGGCTCGACGCGATGCAGCGGGAAGAGCCCGAACTTTCGGCGTACGCCCACACCCTGAAGGAGATCGAACGACAGCGCCGGCACGTCCTCGCCCCGGGCGAGGAGGCCATCCTCGCCGCATTCTCGCCTGTCCTGGGGAATGCAGACAACATCGCGGGCCAGCTGGCGAACGCCGACCTCAGCTTCAAGGACGCGGAAACGAGCCAAGGCGAGGCGATGGCCTTGAGCCATGGCCGGTACGGCCAGTACATGGAGTCCAGCGATCGGCGGCTGCGCCAGACGGCCTACCTTCACATGCACGCAGCCTACGAGGAGCATCGCCACACCTTCGCGGCGACCCTGGACCAGCAGATGAGAACCGCCGTGACGGGCGCGCGCGTGCGCCACTACGGCTCGGCGCTCGAGGCGGCCCTCGATGGGCGCAACCTGCCACGGGAGCTCTACTTCCGCCTGATCGACGCCGTACACACATCCCTGCCATCCCTCCACCGCTACATGGCCTGGCGCGCAGGGAAGCTCGGCGTCGACCGCATGCATTTCTACGACATCTACCCGCCCGTGATCGAGCTGCCTGAGCGGCGTCACAGCTGGCAGGAAGCCAAGGACATGGCCCGTGCGGGCCTTAGCCCCCTCGGCGACCACTATCTCGAAGGGCTTTCGCACATCCTGCACGACCGCTACGTCGACGTGTACGAGAACCGCGGCAAGCGCTCGGGCGCCTACTCGATGGACGTGTACGACGTCCATCCGTTTATCCTGATGAGCTATACGGGCACGCGGGACAGCGTCTTCACGCTGGTGCACGAGGCGGGTCACTCGATGCACTCGATCCTGTCGCGCGAGAACCAGACCTTCCGCAATGCGCAGTATCCGATCTTCCTGGCGGAGATCGCGTCGACCACGAACGAGCATCTTCTCTTGCAGCACCTTCTGCGCACGACAGAAGACGAACGCGAGCAGACGGACCTGCGCGACGACCTCGCGCAGAAGTTCCTCGGCACCGTGTTCCGCCAGACGCTCTTCGCCGAGTTCGAGCTCAAGGCGCACGAGCAGGTCGAGGCGGGCGGCGCCCTGACCGCCGAGTTCCTGCAGGAGACGTACAGGGATCTCCTGCGCCTCTACTACGGTCCGGACCTCGAGATCGACGAGACGGGGACGTTCGAGTGGGCGCGCATTCCCCACTTCTACATGGGTTACTACGTCTTCCAGTACGCCACGGGGTTCATTGCGGCGGCTGCCCTTTCCCGTGCGATCCTGAAGGAAGGCGCGTCGGCAGCGGAACGCTATCTCAGGTTCCTTTCCTCGGGCGGCAGCGACGATCCCTTGCCGATCCTGCGCCGCGCCGGCGTCGATCTGACGGACGAGGCCAGCCTGACGCAGGGCCTGACGAGCTTCGAAGCCGTCGTAGACGAACTCGCAGCGCGCAGCTAGTAACCGTGCAGCCGCCGCAGGGAGGAATCGGTGGTCTGGTGGGCGCGCATGGAGACGGCGGAACGTGGCGGCGCGCCGTCATCCGCACGCCGCGCGGCAGCTTCGAGGTGTTCAGGCAGGGACGCGGACAACCGCTTGCCGTGACGCATCTCTACTCAGCCTACAACGAGACAGGCGACCGCTTTGCGGCCGCCTTCGTCCCTTTCCGCGAGGTCTTCCTGGTGAATCTGAGCGGTGCGGGCGCATCCAGCTGGTCTGGTAATCCCGAGGAACTCAGTATGGCCGCGGCGGTGAAGGATCTTGAGGCGATCCGGATGGAGCTTGGTCTTGACCAGTGGGACTTCGCCGGCCATTCCACGGGCGGCATGCTCGGCCTGCAATACGCGGTGGAGGCACAGAAGGGTCTTGCGCGCCTCGTCGTGGTGGGTGCGGCGGCATCGCGCGACTATAGCCGCGGCCCGGATTGCATCTACCACCCCGCGCATCCGCGCTTTGCGGAGATGCAGGACCTGATCGAACGGTTGAAGGCGGAGAAACTTTCGTCCGATGAACGGGCATGCCTGACCGAGAGGCGCACATCGCTGTCGCTCCGCCACCCGGAGCGCTACACCGACTACTTCAGAGGAGAAGGCACGAAGGCGATGGCTGTCGCCAGGCTCGAGTACTTCTCGCGGGTCGACTATGCCTCGTTCGACCTGCGCGACGAGTTGCC